>JAGODS010000123.1 GCA_017998135.1 Bacteroidales bacterium | reverse complement strand
ATGTAGCAGCAGACCCTTTTATCAATTCCGCTATTACCGGTGCTAATGGCGCTATTGTTGTTGTTGCTGCCGACGACCCCTCTATGCATTCTTCACAAAATGAACAGGATTCCCGTTTTTATGCTGACTTTGCTATGCTTCCTGTTTTTGAGCCTTCCAACCAACAGGAAGCTTATGATATGACAAGGCAGGCTTTTGTCTTTTCAGAGAAATATAAAATTCCTGTAATGCTCAGGATTACAACCCGCCTTGCTCACTCAAGAGCTGCTGTGGTTAGAAAAGATGTAAAAAAACAAAATAATATTGAGCTTCCTGCTGACCTGAAACAGTTTGTTTTACTTCCTGCTATTGCAAGAAAAAGAAACATACTTCTTATTAGGAATCAGCAAAATTTTATTAACGAATCTGTTAATTCGCAGTTTAACTCTTTTATTGAGGGTGCTGATAAGTCTTTGGGTATTATTGCCTGCGGCTTATCTTATAATTATCTGTTAGAAAATTATCCCGGACATAAATTGCCTTATTCTGTGCTTAAAATAGGTCAGTATCCTATGCCTGTCAATTTGCTTAAACGTTTAACTGATGTTACTAAACAGATACTTGTTCTTGAAGAAGGATACCCATTGATAGAAAATATGCTTAAAGGATATATTGATAATGGTTTAAATCTTAAAGGGAGGCTTGATGGGACTTTGCCAAGGGATGGCGAATTAACCCCTCAGATTGTTGCAAAAGCGCTTGATTTCAAAGTTGCCCAATCAAAGCCTGTTTCGCAGGTTGTTGTCGGCAGACCTCCTTCATTATGTAAGGGATGCCCTCATAGTGATGCTTATAATGCTCTTAACGAAGCAATGGAGCAATATGGTAAAGCTAAGGTTTTTTCGGATATAGGTTGCTATACGCTTGGCGCTTTACCCCCTTTTAATGCTATTAATTCCTGTGTTGATATGGGAGCTTCAATTACAATGGCAAAAGGAGCTGCTGACGCAGGGCTTTTCCCTGCCGTTGCCGTTATTGGTGATTCTACCTTTACTCATTCAGGTATGACAGGTTTATTGGATTGCATTAATGCCAATTCACCCGTTACTATTATTATTCTTGATAACTCTACTACTGCTATGACAGGGGGACAAGTATCTTCCGCTACCGGGAAGATTCATAATATATGTAAAGGATTGGGTGTTGATGAAGAACATTTGCATACTATTAAACCTTTGCCAAAGAAACATAGTGAAAATACCGAAATTCTTAAAAAAGAACTCGCTTATAAAGGGGTTTCGGTTATTATATCTTATAGGGAATGTATTCAAACCCTTAATAAGAGAATGAGACAGAAATTTGCTAATAAAGTTTCATCTTAATTCTATATCAAATTAAGAAAATCTATTGAAGTAAATAAAAAATCAAAAACTAATAGAAAAATGAAAATAGATATAATTATTGCCGGAGTTGGCGGACAAGGAATAGTTTCAATAGCAGCAGCAATAGGTCTGGCGGCTGTAGAGGCAAACTTACATATCAAACAATCTGAAGTTCACGGTATGAGCCAGCGAGGCGGTGAAGTCCAGTCTCATCTGCGTATTTCTGATACTGAGATAGCCTCTGACCTTATTCCTGAAGGTAAAGCGGATATGATTATCTCCGTTGAGCCTATGGAAGCACTTCGTTATATTCCTATGCTTAATGACAGCGGATGGGTTATCACTAATGCAAATCCATATATTAATATTTCTAATTACCCTGATATTAATGTTGTTTATAAGGAAATAAAAACGTTTAAAAATCATTTAATTATTGATGCTGATAAAATAGCTAAAGACTTAGGCTCGGATAAAGCTGCCAATATGGTTATTTTAGGCGCTGCTGCTCCTCATCTTAATATTGATTATAAAATCATTGAAAATGCCGTTAAATCTCTTTTCAGCCGAAAAGGAGAAGAAATAGTAAATATGAATTTATCTGCTCTCAATGCCGGCAAACAATTTGTCAGAACTAATTAGTGTAAATCCTTAAAGTCGGTTTTGAATTTTCTTTGCGTTTCTTTGCGATTGACTTTGAGGGCTTTGCGGTAAATGATTTTTATTTTTTTTAGTTTATGGATGCACACTAATTAAATCTTTTTGATTTGGGGTTTTACCTGTCAAAATATGGACTTTTACCTGAAGCGCTTAGCGGTATAGCAAAAATAATCTTAACATCAGCACCTAAAAGATCTGACTCAAGCGCTGCTCTGCCCGCAGAAAACATTACCCGGCAATCAACCCTGTTATCGGCTGCAATACTGACTGCCGACCCTATAGCTATGCCCAAATCATTGGTATTATAAATACAGGGAATAGACGGATGTTTTTCTTTTTCATCGCAATTCTCAAATCCGCATAACCCGCATATCTCCTTTAAACCGATAGTTCTTATTTTAGTGCCTATTAGTATCACAACTGGCGAATTCCTGATATTTGCCGCATCCCTTAAGAAAAAAGGACGACTCATTTTCTCCCCTATTTCTTTCATCTTTTCTGCAAGACTTATTATACTGTCCCCTTCAAGCATAGCGATTTCAAGATTATCAACACCTCTTGCCTTGGGTGCCGTTCTTGCTGCAAGCATCATCTTTTCGCCCGTTTCTTTTAAGGCTTTAATCTTTATTTCTTCTTCTTTTACTATTGACATATTATTTTGATTTATTGATAATATCCTTTTCTTTTTGAGTAAGGGATTTGAATGCAAGCTTATATGAGTGGTCAATCCATTCGCAAATAAGCGATCTGGAAAGACTCCCCTTTAAATCTATAGTATTCCAGTGCTTTTTATTCTGATGATATCCGGGAATAACCTCAGTATAATGTTCTCTCAACTCAAGCGCCCTTTCGGGGTCGCATTTAAGATTAATACTGAAATCTGCGTCAAGACTTAGCAAAGCAAAAATCTTTGTCCCTACCTTAAAGACCAGCGTACTCTCACCAAAGGGAAACGACTCGCTTACTCCTTTTTTAGCAAGACAATAAACTCTTATTTGTTCTATATCCATATTGCAAAAATAATATTTTTTTACAATATTAACACGATTAATTCTTATCTTAATAAACTAAAAACAAAATCTTTCAGACTTATATCATATCATATATTGAACCTTAATAAGTTTAGCAAACCTGTTAAGATTGAGTATAATTCATAAAAGTAATTATTTTTTGTATTTGTTAAATATTTTACACCTTTTAAAATTTACTAAAAATAAACAATAATAGCAATCGCGATTAACAATAAAGTTGCTTTTATTAATTATTAATAATGAGAAAAAATAAACTGATTAATTTTGCGGACTGATTTTTTATTAATGGAAGAAGATATAAATATAGAAAGTATAATAGATTCATACAGTGCTGACAGTAGGGTCGGGCAAATAATAGAGAAGTTAAAGGAACCCGGATTAAAACATCTTAATATAGAGGGTCTTATTGGCTCAGCTAAAAGTTTTGTCCTTAGTTCCGTCTATATTAATACTTACTGTCCTCATATTTGTATTTTTAGCGATAAAGAGGCTGCAGCTTATTTCTTTAATGACCTTGAAAGAATAATAAAATCTAAAAGAGCCAACATTGAAGGAGAGATATTATTTTTCCCTACATCATACAAAAATAATTTATCGGCAGGATTGCAGGATAATGCAAATATACTTGCCAGGGCAAAAGTTGTAGAAGCTTTGTTTGCTGAAAAAGAACAATTATTAATAGTTACATATCCGGCAGCACTCACAGAGAAAGTAATTACCAAACAATTTTTATCAAAAAATACATTATTTATTGAACAGGGAAATCAGGTTTCGTTTGATTTTATATTAAACAAACTTGTTGAACTAAATTTTGAAAGAGTGGACTTTGTTGTTGAGCCTGGACAATTTACAATAAGAGGCGGTATCTTTGATGTGTTTTCCTATTCGGATGATTATCCTTATAGAATTGAGCTTTCTGGTGATACGGTCGCTTCTTTAAGAACTTTTAACCCTGTTAATCAACTTTCTGTTAAGAAATTGAATAAAATATCTATTATTCCCAATATAGACGACAGGGAGATAAGAGAGCAGAGAAAAGCTTTTTTTGATTTGATAGGCGAAAAAACGCTTTTATGGGCTGATGACTTTAGTCAGATAGTTGATATGATAGAAAAAGAAATACAGGGAGCTTTACCCGATAGCACTGATTTTATTAATAAAGAAGAATTTTTACGCTTTGTTATTAATCATAAGACTATTGAATTAAGTTCTGTACCTTTCTTTTCAGGCAATAATACCGGTGCCGAATTCCCGACAGGTGAAACATCTGCAGATTCAGGCGAAGCGTCCACGCTTCGTCTTAATTCAAATTACATTTTCAATACAATTCCCCAGCCTCATTTCAGCAAGAATTTTGATTTGTTTATTCAAGACCTTTTTGAAAACACAAAAAACGATTATTTAAATATAATCTTATCAGATAATCCAAAGCAAACGGAGCGTCTGAATACTATCCTATCCGATATAAAAGAAAGCCGTTATAAGGACAAAAATCTTTCTTTTTATAATCTTAATATAGCTTTATACCAGGGTTTTATTGACAGCGACCTTAAACTTGCCTGCTATACCGACCACCAGATTTTTGACCGTTATCACAGGTATAGTCTTAGAGAAAATTTTGAAGGCAGGGAAGCTTTGAGCATTAAAGAGCTAACGGGCCTTAAACAGGGAGATTATATTACGCATATAGATTATGGTATAGGCGTATTCGACGGGCTGGAAAAGATAGAAATCAATGGCAAAGAACAGGAAGCTATCCGCCTTCTATACAAAGACGGCGATATTCTTTATATAAGCATTTATTCGCTACATACAATTTCAAAATATGTAGGCAAAGAAGGCAGCGCTCCCGCTCTTCATCGTTTAGGCTCTAATGCCTGGGCTAACCTCAAGAATAAGACTAAGAAAAAGGTTAAGGATATAGCCAAAGACCTTATTAAACTTTATGCAATGCGTAAGGCTACCGTAGCTTTTGCTTATTCGCCCGATACTTATCTGCAGGCGGAACTGGAAGCCTCTTTTATTTATGAAGATACACCTGACCAGGTTAAAGCTACTGTAGATGTGAAAAAAGATATGGAAGCCGATTTTCCGATGGACAGGCTTATCTGCGGCGATGTGGGTTTTGGTAAAACAGAGATAGCTGTCAGGGCTGCTTTTAAAGCCGTTGCCGACAGTAAGCAAGTTGCTATGCTTGTCCCTACTACTATTCTTGCACTCCAGCATTATTACACTTTTAGCGACAGGCTTAAAGATTTGCCTTGTAGGGTGGAGTATGTCAACAGGTTTAAGTCCTCCAAAGAAATAAAGAAAATTTTGAAAGACCTGGAAGAAGGCAAAGTGGATATTATCATCGGGACTCACAGATTGCTCAGTAAGGATATTAAATTTAAAGATTTAGGTTTACTTATTATTGATGAAGAACAGAAATTCGGAGTAGCTGCCAAAGAGAAAATAAAACAATTTAAAGTCAATGTGGATACGCTGATACTAACAGCTACACCTATTCCGCGCACTCTACAATTTTCGTTGATGGGCGCCAGGGATATGTCAGTCATCAGCACTCCGCCGCCAAACCGTTATCCGGTGAATACACAGGTGCATCCTTTCAATGAAGTTATAATAAAAGAAGCTATTGAGCTGGAAATATCAAGAGGCGGACAAGTGTTCTTTGTTCATAACCGCATTCATAATATTATTAAAATTGAGGAATTAATCCACAGATTATTGCCAGGCGCTAAAGTGGCGGTAGCTCACGGCAGACTCACAGGCGATAAATTAGAAAAAATAATGCTTGATTTTATACAGGGCGATTATGATGTTTTACTATCAACTGCCATTATTGAATCCGGGCTGGATATAGCTAATGTAAATACAATAATAATCAATGATGCGCATCATTTCGGATTGAGCGACCTGCACCAGTTGCGCGGCAGGGTCGGCAGAACCAATAAAAAAGCATATTGTTATCTCCTCTCGCCTCCGTTTTCTTTATTAAGTAATGATGCTAAGAAAAGATTGAATGCCATAGAAGAATTTTCTGATTTAAGCAGCGGATTTAATATAGCCCTGCGAGACCTTGATATACGCGGAGCTGGTAATATTTTAGGAGGCGAGCAAAGCGGTTTTATTATGGAAATCGGTTTTGAAACTTACCAGAAAATATTAGACGAAGCTATTGCCGAACTTAAAGAAAGCGACCTTAAAGACCTCTTCAAAGACGAGCCTGTCAAAGAAATTGTCAGGGATTGTCAGGTGGATACCGACCTCAATATTCTTATCCCTGATAATTATGTTAATAATAATGCTGAGAGATTCACTCTTTATAAAGAACTTAATAGCCTTAAAAATGAAGAGGAATTACAGGCTTTCATACTAAGACTTACTGACAGATTCGGAGCTCTGCCTCCGGAAACTTTTGAACTAACTAATATTATAAGGTTGAGATGGAGAGCTAAAGAACTCGGCTTTGAAAAGATTATGCTTAAAAATAAAATACTTACAGGCTATTTTATCAGTAATCAGGATTCGCCTTTCTACAAGTCGGATTTATTTATCTCAATACTTAATTATGTTAAAAATAACCATCATAACTGCTCGCTTAAAGAAATAAATAACAAACTTAGCCTTTCCTTTGATAAAATTGAAAATATATCCCAGGCGATTAATAAATTAAAGGAAATTCAGAATAAATAGCGGACTGCAAATAGATATAATTAGTGTCTATCCATAAAGTCCTTTTTGAATTTTCTTTGCGTTACTTTGCGATTGACTTTGCGGGCTTTGCGGTAAATGAATTTTAGAATTTTTTAGTTTATGGATGGACACTAATTAGTGTCTATCCATAAAGTCGGTTTTGAATTTTCTTTGCGTTTCTTTGCGATTGACTTTGAGAGCTTTGCGGTAAATGATTTTTATTTTTTTAGAGTTTATGGATGCACTCTAATTAAGCTACTTCATATTCAAATTTGGATGGATGAGGAATATGTTTAGAGGCATCTAAGATTTCTATTCCTACAATGGAACCCTCTTTTGAATAATCCAAAATAATGCCGGGCTTCTGCTCATCACTCTCTTTAATCGGTTCATCACTAAAACGGATATATAAAACATCTATTTTTTTATCATATTTTATCTTCATAATATTTGCTTATTTTAGAAGTTATGTAAACAGTAATTATAACCTTAGGTTTTTTCTCAGAATTAACAAAGATGCGAATTAAATATTTTTCTCCTGTTTTATAATAAAT
>JAGODS010000122.1 GCA_017998135.1 Bacteroidales bacterium | reverse complement strand
GTCCCATAAGAGGATGAAAATAGCCGAAAGCGACCATATCAAGGCGGGGATTGCCAAGACTTGTTTTCTGGCTCTTTATATAATTCCAGGAGTCTTTCCAGCTGCCGAAACCCCAGCCCTCCTTTTCAATATTATTAAGGTTTTCAATGAGAGAGCCTGAGAAGCTGACCTGGGCGCCGAAATTTGCAAGTCCGGCATCTATGCCTTTTTGAACTGCATTCTTAGGCCAGGAGGTATAAGGACCGCTGCGTTGGTTAAAAATATCTATTACATTAAAGCCCCAGTGGTTAGCCTGCTGAGTTTGAACAACTGATTCATAGGGCCAGTAAATTGGCTGGTGCATATGCCAGTGAAAAGCTATATAGATAGGCGGTTTCTGAGAATTGAGAACTGAGTATTGAAAAGTTAGAATTAAAAGTAAAAAGAAGATTTTTTTCATTTTGGAAAGATTAAGGGTTTTGTGTCATTAGTGAATTTCCTGACATTTCTTCCTGAGGGATTTTGAAAATCAGAGAAGGGTCGTTCCAGGAAACGCCATTTCTTAAGGCTTGTTTCATACGTTTGAGGTTATGATACCTGTCTCCTTCAAAACACATTTCTCTACGGCGTTGCACTCTTACACTATCAAGTAGATTAGAAGCGAGAATAGTCTGCGGTACATAGTTTTTGCCATAAGCTCTTTCTTTCAATAGATTATAACTCTCATAAGCTTCGTCAAGGTTGCTATTACCACCTGGACTGATATTGGCTTCTGCTCTGATAAGGTGCATTTCAGCAAGTCTCAATATACAAACATTATCGCTGGGATTGGTAGAGCGGTATTTTTTAACATCAATAGTATTCGCAAATTTGTTTATAGATATATATTTTGTGCGGCGTTTATCTTTGCTATCAAACAAATATTTGAATGAAGTATCAGGCTGAAATAAGGGTTTGGTGCCGTCGGTAGTAGCATAATTATAAGTAATAGCATTACTCTGGTCAGACTCTATATTCACTAACTGGAAAATACTTTCTTTAGTAGCAACATCTCCGGGAGTTTGGAATATAGCTTTTAAATAGTCGCCATCCTGCTTGAGATGAGAAAAACTAACATTGTCTGCATCATTTAGTTTATAAGCTGCATTTTTATTAGTAATTACTCTGTTAGCAGCTTCCGAAGCTTTTATATAATCGCCTTTTTGAAAATAAACCCTTGCAAGATAAGCTGCACAAGCCATAGCAGAAATTCTGCTTGTAGATGTTATTATTTTGGCAGAATCTAAAAGAGTTTCGGCTGCTGTCAGGTCGTTGATTACTCTTTTATAAACATCTTCAACACTATTGCGAGCCATAGCCAGATTAGCAAAGCCAGAAAGAGTAGGTTCGGTTCTGTAAGGAATGCCTGGTTGTGTATTTTGCCCCTGTTTGTCTATATCATAAGGCAATGCCCAGAATCTGCATAGTTCAAAATGGACTGTAGCTCTTATAAATAAGGCTTCAGCTTTAAGTTTTGTTTTAGCAGCTTCATAGTCAGCACCTGATATTTTATTGTTATTGATTATATAGATTACATTATTAACGCGGTTTATAACTCCATAGCAATCACGCCACATATCTCTCAGCGGGTTTAACTGAACGGTTGTAGCCCTGTTATATATTTCTTTTGTGCCAAAATTATTAAGTTTAGATTCATTAACCTGGGCGTCGTCGGAGAGCAGTTCGGCAAACATTATCATATTACCGCCGAAGACATTGCCTGATTGTAAACCGTCATAAGCACCGATTAAAACAGCTTCAAGGTCTTTGGCGCTGGTAATGGCTTTTTCGTTTAAGATGTTCATCTTAGGTTTAAGCTCAAGTTCCTTTTCGCAGGATATTGATAAAATTATTAATATTATTACTGATATATTGATTATCTTTTTCATAACTCTTAATTTAAAATTTATAATTCATTAAAATCCTATATTAAGTCCAATAGAAATTGTTCTTGCCTGTGGAGTCTGTAATGAAGGTCCTGCAAAGGAAATATTTCCTTGCTGGCTATTGGTGCTAACGTTTCTAAGTACTTCAGGATCCCAGCCAGGATATTTGGTCCAGAGCAGCAGATTTGAGCCTATAATAAAAATCCTCATATTGTCTAAATACATTTTCTTGCAGGTAGCTACAGGGAGGTTGTATGCAAAGGATAATGAACGCAGTCTTATAAAGGATGCATCATAAAGAAATCTGCTTGAATTGCGGATAGGATAATTGTCTGTACCGTAGTAAGCCAAAGCAGGTACATCCGTATCGGTATTATCTTTAGTCCAGGAATCAAGAATTTCGCGTCTTTGAGCTATTTTGTCCCATGCGCCTATCTGATTCTTAGCAGGGTCATCATAGATTGTATTACCGTAAACAAAACTGAATAAAAAGCTAAAATCGAAGCCTTTATAGGAGAATGTATTGGTAATACCACCGACAAAATCAGGATTAGGTTTGCCGCAGGCTACTCTGTGTTCATAGAAATCTGCGTTTGATTTATCGCCGGACATAAGGTTGCCGAATTTATCATAGAATAATTCCTGCCCTGCTTTTATTTTGTAAGTAGAGCCTGTTTTATTTCCATTAAGGTCATAAACCGGTATTTCCTCATCTTTTTGAGCAATACCGGCAAATTTAACAACATAAGCCTGCCCAACAGGATAATTTACCATAACTCTTCCTTCACCGGGTTCGCCGCTTTCAAAAGCATCAGGTATTAAACCTTTCACATCAAGAACTTTATTGCGGTTGAAAGCTATATTAAAATCTGTTGTCCATTTGAATTTTTTATCAATATTCCTTGTAGTAAGAGTGATTTCCAGCCCATTGTTTCTCATACTTCCGACATTTTGTAAAATAGAAGAATAGCCTGATGAAGAGGGCAAAGTAACATTTAACAACATATCTGTTGTTTTTTTATAATAATAGGTGAAGGTACCTGAAATACGATTGTTTAATAAACCATAATCTAAAGTAAGGTCTGTTTGTCTGGCTTTTTCCCAGCCTAAATCAGGATTGGGCAGGGAGCCGGGAACAATTCCCGGAATGCCGTTATAGCCACCGGTAGAGTAATATACACCGTAATAAGCAAAGTCGCCAATATTCGCATTTCCTGTAAATCCGTAGCTTGCTCTAAGTTTAAGGAAGCTAAGATATTTGGAGTCTTTGAGGAAATCTTCTTCAGAGGCTATCCATCCAGCAGATAAAGCTGGAAACCAACCGTGCCTGTTGTTTTTACCAAAGCGGGAAGAAGCATCATTGCGTATGCTTAATCCTGCAAGGTATTTTTCATTTAATTTATAATTAAGCCTGAAAAAATAGGAAAGAAAGGAATATCTTGTTTCGTAAGCATAACCGCTCTGATGTTCGGCATCTGCATTGCCAGGGCTGGTGTAAAAGTCATTTGAAAATCCCCAGCCATATAAACCGAAACCTTTGGTCTTTGATTTTTGGAAAGAGGTTCCAAGTGTATAGTTTAAATTATGAATATCATTATAAATCTGGTTATATGAAAAATAATTATTAGCTGTCCAATTTATAACATTGGATGTTCTATCCCAGGCATTTGAAGTGCTATTAGCATCCTGAGTATTACGGAAATTATATTCTTCTTCAATTTGGCTTAAAATATCTAATCCGTATTCAGACCTGAATTTAAGGTCTTTAATAATATCATAATCACCATAAATCCCGGAAATGGTTCGGTAAGTTTTAGCATTAAATTTTCTGTTTTCAAGTTCCCAAACAGCATTACCAGGGTAATTTTGTAAATAAGGGTAAAAGAAAGTACCATCAGCATTTTTAACAGGGATATAAGGAAACAAACGTTGAGCATCGCCAAGACCGCCGGCATCGCCCATAGGAACTCTAATATTATTGGCGTAAGCAAGAGCTAAATTTGTACCAATTTTAAGTTTTTCGGTAGCATTATTATCTAAATTTATTCTACCGCTAATTCTCTCATAATCATTGCCGAGCAGGAAGCCTTTCTCTTTATGATATGTTCCCCCAACATAAAAGATAGTTTTATCATTACCGCCTGTAGCAGAGAGATTGGCTTCCTGAATAGAGCCTGTTCTGATAACTTCATCAATCCAGTCAGTGCCTCCAAGTGCAGCGAGAGAGTCAGCCTGTCCTCTTGTCCAGTTGCCGTAAATAGCTTTGTTTTTGGCTTCAGGCGTGTAAGGAATACCTGCATTAATAGCAATTTCTTTTTGAGCTTTATCTCTCAAGGCGAGCATTTCTTTGGCATCAAGTAAATCCAATTTATTGGTAGGATTAACCATCCCTGCATAATAACCTGCATTAAATTTGGTTTTGCCTGATTTACCTTTTTTAGTAGTAATAATAATAACTCCGTTAGAGCCGCGGGAGCCGTAAATAGCCGCGGCAGCGGCATCTTTTAGTACTTCTATTGATTCAATATCATTAGGGTTAACATCAGCAAGAGCATTGGTTTTAGAGCCGAGATTACCCGGACTGAAATCACCTGAAGTCATAGGAATTCCGTCTATAACATATAAAGGCTCACCGCCAGCAGAAATAGAACTATTACCTCTGATATTAACTTTAACCGGGGCGCCTGCTACACCGTTTGCAGCGGTAATTTGCACGCCGCTTGCCCTGCCTTGTATGGCCTGGTCAAAACTCGGAACAACAGCATCTTTTATATCATTGGCTTTAATTGTTTCAATTGACCCTGTAACATCACGTTTTTGACGTCTTCCATAACCAACTACCACAACTTCTTCAAGTTTTAAAACATCTTCTTTCATTATTTTGTTTAAAATTAGATTTTGCCCGGCTGTGAGGGTAAAAGACTGTTTTTGGGTGATAAATCCAACAATTGAAAAAACCAAAGTGTATTTTCCGGGATCTAATTTGTCAAGCAGGTATTTGCCATCTATATCAGTAACAGTGCCAATAATTGTATTTTCAATTTTAACTATTGCACCTATAACTGGTTCATTTTTTTCATCCAGTAACTGACCGCTGACAGAAGCTTTCTGAGCAAAGATAATAGATGAATAGAAAAAGAGTAATAATACTACAAAAATTTGAACAAAAAGTAATAGTTTATTTTTCATAAAAAATGGATTTAGTAAATTAAACCTAACAGGTTTCATAAACCTGTTAGGTTTGTGCAAAATTAAAATTATTATTTAATAAATACCTTTTGGGTGTAAGTATAATTATCAGAAATAACTCTTACGAGATAATATGTATTACCGGCATTAAGCTCTATTTTATTTAAATCTTTAGTTATTTTTGAAGAGAATAATTCCTGACCCAATAAATTGCAAATTGAAATATAAGCTTTATTGATTAAAGAATTATCAGCATTTACATAAATATTACTGTTTACAGCATAGACATTTACTTTGTTGTTTTGTGAAGTCAGGGTATTTATTCCTGAATTATTAACAGTAAACCTGATAAAGAACCTGTTGTTTTCGTAAGGAGAAGCGTTGAATCTGTAATTAGGATTTTGAGTTAAATTAATAGATTTACCTGTTAATATATCATCAAGATATATTTCTATTCCGGCATCAAAATTAATAATATCAATAGCTTCAATAGAGTATTTGCCTTTTTGCTGAACGTTCATAACTAAAGCTACTTTAAGACCGTCATAAACTTCAGGCAAAGCATTATTAGCTAAATTATCATTATTATAAACAGTATATAAATTGGGTAGTTCAGGGTCGGTGTTCATCAGTTTACCAGCATCATATAAGTTATCAATACCTGTAGTAGCATCTTTAACGAAATATAAAATTGCAACATCAGCAGCATTTTGAGCATTAAGGTTAGTAGCTTTTAGTTTGAGTATTTTAGCTTCTTTGGAAGCAGTATTATCATTTTTTTTATAAAATAGACTGTTCATAGCTTCAGTACTAACGCTGCGGACAGTGTTGTTCAGTGTCATTAAAAAGTTATTATATGCCTGAACATAAAAGCCCTGAACAGGAGCTATATAACGGGTAGGGAAGAAAGAGCCGGACGGACCAGAAGTAGGGTTATAATATCCAAAGCCTCCACCCCATTGAGAAGTTGGCCTGAATAAAGCATAAGTTGAGTTTGCATTTAAACCTAAGCCTGGTTGAATTAAATTCCAGTCAATAGGAGAGGGATAAGGATTGCCTACAATGTGATAACCATTACCGCCATTACCTCCAAAACCACCGGGTGCTGAGGTTTTAGTCAGATTTATTTGTTTATTTCCTGTATTAAGATTTGCTCCTGTTGTGATGAAATCCACAACTGTTCCAGCAGTAATATTAAGAGCATATCCTCTCATTTCATCCATTGCATCTCCAGTTGCCGAAGGTGTTTTCCAAGCTTCCATAGCATCATTTGCAGGTGTGCTGTGAGTTTCGTCGTACCACCAAATATTAGGCATATTAGAAGTAGTAGGCGGATTAGACGGATTATAATAACCGTAACCCAAGTAGCTTAAAGTTACATTGTCATTAATCTGGTTAAAGGTAGCTCCATTTATTGGAGAACATATATAATGATAACCTGATATTCCTGTTATAAATCTTTCAACAGTTACGTTACCTGTTATAGTTAAGGTTCCTAAATCCAATATAGCGCCCGTACCTGTATTTGATGATTTAATAGTCAGATTGCCATTTATTGTTAATGAATTGCCGCCATTGATAGTAAGACTTGCTTTAGGGTCAATTTGCATATTTTTACAAACAGCGATGCTGCTGATAACAGGGAAATAAGCACCACCAGCAGGATTAGTAGGGATAATAACATCATTGTCTATACCCGGTATTTGATTAATATTCCAGTTGGCAGCTATATCCCATTTTGTTTCATTACCTGCGTTGCCGCCTACCCAGGTAGCAGTTCCACTACAGGAAGTAACTGTAAGTGTGGCAGTATTGCTCGTCTCTTCAGAAGAGCAGGCAGTAACAACACAATGGTATTCTTTTCCATCAAGTCCGGTTACATCGGAAATGTTCATAGTGGCTTCGGTAACATTAGAATAAACACCTGTATTTGTGAGATTAGTCCAGCTACCATCATTTATCTGCCACTGGTAGGTAGGAGAGGTGCCACTGGCGACTACTGAGAAGGATGCAGGTTCACCATTACATTTATTGGCATTTGAAGGATGGTTGTCTATAGAAGGTGGAGTGCAGCCCATTCCTGTATAATCGCTGAAAGAAGCGAGACCTGTTACTTCTATGCTGCCTCCTGCACCTGCTGTTGTTCTTGTTCCTACTGTTGGATAAGTCCAGTCTGTATTATATTTACCCCAGAGCATTGATGCTTCATAAGTA
>JAGODS010000121.1 GCA_017998135.1 Bacteroidales bacterium | reverse complement strand
TTTGAATTACTGACCAAAAAAAGTTATTAACAATTTGTTGATAACTAAATAGTTATATCAAAATTGTTTTGATGCGAATCTTATTTTGTTACATGGTTGCGGTTTGTAGAGTTTTTAGAGATGCCCTATAATAAATGATAATTATGGAGCAGGAGTAGCAGTAACTGCTAATGCACTTGAAATTAATATTACGCGTAACTCTATTTTTGGTAATGGCTCTATTGGCAGTGTTGATAACAATCCTCCTTCTAATCAGGTAGGAATTGATTTACAGAGACCTTCTGATAATGCTAAAACGGGGACAGAACCTTATTATTCACTTAATCATCAGGGATATCTGAGTGGAGGTAACGATATGCTAAACTTCCCAATTCTTGAAGAAGCGATAATTGAAGGTTCTAACCTAATAATAACCGGTTTTGTACAGCCAGGAGCAAAAGTTGAATTATTTATAGCTGATTTGTATGCAGGGGCAGTATTTCCACAAGGCAAGACATATCTAACAAGCTTTACCGAAGGCTCTTCTGATGATTTAGACAACAGTACCGGAACTTACGGACCAGGTTTGATAAATGGAGTTTACCAGGGCTCTGATTCTACTAACAGATTTAAAATTATTATTCCTATACCTGCCGGGGTAGAAGTTGGAACATTGCTAACAGCAACAGCATATTTGAATTATGGAACATCTGAATTCTGCGGCGCATTACCAGTAAGCCTTGAAACTAAGGATGTAGAACCTATACTTGAATGTATGTTAAATAATGGAGATGGAACATATACAGCTAAATTAGGATATAATAATCCAAATACAGTTAATGTAGAAATACCAGTAGGGGAGATGAATATGTTCTATCCCGGTAATTCAAATAAAGGGCAACCTGCTACTTTCTTACCCGGTTATAACAGCAATGTTTTTGAAGTAACCTTTAATGGAAGTCAATTGTTCTGGAATCTAAACAATTATTCATTGACACTATCATCAGCATCGCCACTTTGTCCTGTTGACCTTGCAGTAGAAAAATTTGTCAGCGATACAATTCCAAAGAAAGATACTATTATTACCTTTACTATTAATTTACTAAATAAAAGCACTAAATATGCTTCAACGGGTATAGTAGTTTACGATACATTATCTTCTTTTTTGAGTTATTTGTCATATTCAACTTCAGCAGGTACTTATGATTATACAACAGGTATTTGGAGAATTGATCGCATAGAGCCAAGTCAGCTTTTACAATTAACTATTAATTGTAAAATACATCAAAGTACAGAAAACAGAGTATCAGTAATTGCACAAAATCAAGTTGATGTTAATGAAGACAATAATACAGATTTTGTATCAGTAACCTGTGATACTACTTCCGGAGGCAATGAAGGCGGTATTGAAAGTGTTGGAAACTTAGCATCCAAGTTAGCACTGCGTAATCTAAAACGTATGATGATTAATCAAAATTATAAATATAATCATCCTGAATTATTGCAGCTATATTCTTACAAAGCAGTTTTAAACGGTAGCATAAAACCTGCCAAACTTAATAAATCTAAAGGCAGTCAGATAGCTCCTTTTATACCGGAAACGGGTCCTTTCTCTACTAAATCATATATAACAACACCAGAAGACTTGCTTGGTATAGTTAATGCAAAGGAAATACTTGCAGTAGATTATTTTGATAAAGCATCAAAACGACTTGCAGCAATTTATGCAGTAGTTACTGAGCCAAAGACAGTTTATGATCATACGAAAGTAATATGTGACCGACTTGCTGGGGCTTCCCTTGAAGATATCAGATATACTTTAGTTAATGGACAGAAATTTATACTTTCTAAATTAGTAAGGGAAGAAGGCTATATTGATTACTCTGTCAGCTTTATTGCTTTTAAAGATGGTAATAAATATTATATTGACAATCAGTGGAATCAATCAACAAGAAATATTAAGACTTCTAATGATGTATTAAACTTCCAGATTTGGTCTGTATCAGAACAGAGTACGCAGGAACTCGTTAAAGCTGTCCTTGATAAGATAGCCGCAGATGGAGGTTTGATATATTTTGACTCTAATCCGGTTTATCCATTTGTCTATGTCAGAAACGGTTTTTACCAGAATGGCAAACTTTATCTGAATTTACATAATCCATATAATGCAAAATCCTTTTATACAAGAGGGACATCTGCCACTATTGAAGATGGAGACCGTACATTCTTTAAGGATAATATTGTTACTAATTCAGCAAAGAATCAGCAGCTCGTGATAACAACTAATCATATCTATGATATAGGATTTACACTTGAAAATGATGCTATTGGGGGAGCTGACGTTATTTATTATGCAGATGGACCCTGGGCTATTGACAAAACAAATGACGGAGCTCAGTTTACTAAATTTAATATTTATCCTTACTCCGATACAACGAATACATCGGGTAAATACTTGCTTGAAAGAGATGTTGAAATTAGCGGATCAGTTAAAACTTTAGCTACACTATTCAGAAATATTAAAGCAGCTCATAGAGTTACCGATATGAGTAATTATAATCAGATAGAGTTCTTTGCAACAGGCAATTTGCCGGTAGAGGTAATAATAACGAAGAAGAGCATAAGCGACTGGACTAAACAATACAGAACGGTGATATATCCAACTTCAGAAATGACGCGTTACTATGTTAAATATTCAGATTTGAAAAATGATAAGGGAGAATTTAACTTCACCGGAGAAGATATTCTATCAGTAGTATTTAATACTATTGGAGATAATAATTCATTCAAATCATTTAACTTCACTGTTAAAGCACTTGCGTTCTCTAAATATGCAGTAATGGATATAGCCGATAAATCAACATTATCATCAGGAAATCTTCAATCTTATCCCAATCCATTTAATGACAATGTTATTTTAAGCTTTGAACTATTAACACCATCTATAGTAAAACTTGAATTATTTGATATGCTTGGTAACAGGGTAGCGAAATTAGCTGATGGTTATTATCCGGTTGGTAAATCCAATATCAGGTTTAATACTGCTAAACTCGCAGAAGGTATATATTTCTCAAGACTTAGCTTTGGAAAAACTATACTTGTAAACAAATTAATAAAGGTTAAATAAAGCAAACTTCATAATGAGCGGGTGTTATTATCCCGCTCATTTTTATCCAATACCAAAGCTATGTTGTTGATTTAACAACATAGCTTTTTTTTTTAAAGCGAATTTTTAAAAAATCTTTATAATTATTTAGTTAATTTTGCTAAATAAATAATCCGAAAATTGAAACTGATAAATACAAGAAAATACCCTTTAACGGGTAGCGGGTATTAGGTAGCGGGTATTAAGACGAAGCGTGGACGCTTCGCCTAACAGTAGCGGGTAGCGGGTAGTGAATAATCAAAGGATTAAAAAAAAATATTAAATAATTTTGGACTTTTAAAGTAGTCTCATAAGTAGAAAAATTAAATACCAAATTATTTTAATTAAAGAGACCTTTAAGGTAGTTTTTGGTTTTTTGCTGTTGCGGGTTGTTGAAGATCTGTTCGGCTTCACCTTGTTCAATAACTTCACCGAGGTACATAAAAATAATATAATCTGCGATACGTCTTGCCTGACGGAGGATATGAGTAACCATAATGATAGTATAATCCTTTTTAAGTAAAGCAAATTCTTCTTCAATTGTTTGGCTTGAAATAGGGTCAAGAGCAGAAGTAGGTTCGTCAGCAAGTATTATTTCAGGCTGAACAGCCAGTCCTCTTGCAAGGCATAAACGTTGTTGTTGCCCGATAGAAAGCCTTGAGGCCGGTTCATTGAGGCGCTCTTTAACTTCGTCCCATAGGTTTACCAGCTTGAGTTGTTTTTCAACATTATAAATTAATTCTTTTTTATTTTTAACACCATTGATTTTAAGACCATAAGCAATATTTTCATATATACTCATAGGCAGAGGGTAGGGACGCTGAGAGAGTAAGCCCATTTTTTGTCTAAGTTTAGTAATTTCAGTAGTTGAATGGAGTATGTCTTCGCCGTCCATAATAATATTACCGGTAATATCAATATTATCATAGAGGTCAACAAGCCTATTAAGACATTTGAGTAGGGTAGTCTTACCGCAGCCTGATGGACCTATTATAACAGTTATCTTGTTTTTGGGTATTTCAACATTTATATTTTTCAATATATGTTGTTTACTAATATAAAGATTAAGGTTTTTTATTGAAATTTCTGTTTGCATATCTTGAATTTGAATGTTGAATTTTGAATGTTAAATTTTGAATGTTGAATTTTGAATTCCAAAAAACCCCGAAGGGGTGAAATGATGGTAGCATTTTAAAAGTTTATTTTATGTTTTTTGTATTTGCGGGTGAAAAAGCGAGCAAGGAAGCTGATAATAAGAATTATTAATGTAAGAATTAAAGCGGAGGCATAAGCTCTTTGCTTAACTTCTTCAATAGGGCTGCTTAACTGAAAGAAAATAGACAAAGGCAGAGTAGCAGCCTGCTGAGTTAAAGATGTGGGTATATTGTCAGTATAGCCTGTTGTGAAAAGGACAGAAGCGGCATCACCAATTGCCCGACCGAATGAGAGGAGTATAGCAGTAATAATACCGGGAATACATTGTCGGATATAGACTTTAAAAGCAGTTTCGCTTTTGGTAGAGCCTAAGGATAAAGATGCTTCAAGTAAGCCCTGTGGCACTGTTTTTAATACTTCGTCAATAGAGCGTATTATGATAGGAAGTATAAAAAGAGTTACAGTAATAATACCGGCAAGTAAGGAGGTTTTCAATCCAAGAACAATCATAATCATAAACCCGAAAGCACCATATACTATTGAAGGTACGCCCCAGAGCAAATCTAAAAGGAATCTGAAAAAATTAACAAAGCGTTTGAGCTTTTGTATATGAATATTCATATAAAGGGCGACAGGTAAGCCAATAATCAGAGCAAGAAGGGTTGAGCCTATTGCAAGATATAGAGAGCCAATAATAGCATTAAGAACGCCTCCGCCTTTGCCAAAATAATATCCACCTTCAGGCGTTTTAGTAATCATTTCTATTGAAAGAGCAGGTAACCCACGTATTAAAATACTTATAAGTATCAGTAAAAGAGCTGTTACTATTGTTATAGTGGCAAAAAACATTAAGAACCTGAAAATTTTTTCTTCCAGATTTTTCATTTTTTTAGCATAAGAACTATGATTATTATATTCTTTTTTCAAGGGCAGTAATTGCATAGCGAGATAAAAGATTAAAAAGTAGTACTATTATAAAAAGCAGCAGAGCAGCAAACATCAGTGCCGAATCATACATAGGTATAGATAGCATTTCGCCGTAATTATTGGCTATAAGAGCGGGTAGCGGATATCCCGGTTGTAAAGCTCCTGTAGGCATCTTAACAACATTACCAACAACCATAAGAACAGCAATGGTTTCGCCAAAGGCTCTTGAAATGCCTAACCCCATAGCAGCAACAATTCCCGGAAAAGCCTTACGCATCAAGACGTATTTAATTGTTTGCCATTTTCCCGCTCCGAGAGATAATGATACTTCAGTTAATTCTGTAGGGATTGTATTAAAAATTTCTATTAGTATGTTTAAAATAAAAGGAATTAGCATTATTGATAGAACAATAGCACCTGCCAGGATGGTATATCCAGAACTTTCTTTACCAAGAATAGGCGCAATGTAATCGGATATAACCGGAACAACGATGATAATTCCCCATACCCCGAAAATCACGGAGGGTATGCCTGCAAGAATATCTATTACAGGTTGCATTATTTGTAAAACATATTTTTTTGCATATTGTGTGAGATGTATTGCGGTTAAGATGCAGATAGGCATTGCAAATAATATAGCTATACCGGTTACCCATAAAGAACTTATGATAAAAGGCAAAAAACCGAATTTGCCGGAAATAGGTTTCCAATTAGTTGAGCTTAGTAATGAAAATACTGATTTGCTTTGAAACAACAAGGAAGATTTATAAAATAAACCTATACCCATAAATAAAGGCAGAACTATTATGATAATAAAAAAGAAAAACATCCATAGTGTTGAAAGTTTGTCTTTAAATATGCGTATTTTCATTTATTAATAAATGTTTTTATAAATGTTTATATAAATGTTTCACATTTTGCAAATGTGAACTAAGCGAAGCGATCTCATAAGCACCTTTAAATAGATTTATGATTGCGTATAAACATTATAGTTCTTCTAACTGGGTTTTTATTATATCGTCAGAGAGGTTAACATAACCTCCTTCTTTGACATATTTTTGACCATCATTTAATATCCATTTAAGAAATTCTATGACAATTTTGTTTTCAGGCTTTCCTTTTGAAACAAAATAAAGTTCTCTTGCAGGAGGAGAAGGGTATCTGTTTTGTTGTATTGCTAACATAACACTGTCAAGTGAGTTATAAAAATTTTCCTGCTCATCTATTTTACCATTAGCATTCATATCAATAGGTATTATATCCATGCCCTCGTAAGTTTTTCGGCTTCTGATATCATAAGCATAGATAACATTATTATATCCTATTCCATAAATATCTTTTTTTACAGCATCAGCAATGCCAGGGTCGCCAAACACACCTGTGCCTAGGAGGTCTTCCTGTTTTTTATCGAGATATTTAGCCCACATTTCAGCAGCACCGCAAGCATCAGAGCGAGTGTAAACATTGACCTGATGCTTTTGTTTTTTGTCTATTTGAGGGTAAAGTTCTGTCCAGTATTTAATTTTTCCTGTAACAAATAAACCTGAGAACTGTTCTCTTGTCAAGCCTGAAGTCTTGATATACTTGATATAGGGATTAGCGGAGTTAATTGTGGGTAGCACTGCATCTTTAGTAACGGCAATTTTCCACGCCCCTTTTGCAGTTTCCTCAGGGCTAACAGCTCTTGATACCATCCCTAAATCTATCATTTTACTGAGAGCATCAGTCATACCTTTGCCAGCTCCACCAGCCGAAATATCTATCTCCACCAGCGGATGTATTTTTTTAAATTCTTCTGCCCATTTGACAGCCATTGGATATAGTGCGAAAGCACCTGAAATTGATATTTTCCCTTTCAGTTCTCCACTTTCTGTTGTTTGTTCTTGTTTGTTCTTGTTTTTGCAATTGTTAAAAAATATAATTGATATTCCAATTATAATTACTGTGATAAAATTTTTAATATTCATAAAATTAAAGAGTTTAGGACATCTCTAACAACTCTATAAAACACTTAACCACAAAGTTCACAAAGATAAATCAAAGTTCACAAAGTCTTGATTTTATTGTGTTCTTAGTGGTAGTCCTTTGTGCTCTTTGTGTTAAAAAATTAGTATTTAGAGATG
>JAGODS010000120.1 GCA_017998135.1 Bacteroidales bacterium | reverse complement strand
ATCATTTATACCTGAACTTAATACAAGTTGCAGTATATCAGTTCCGGCAAGTTCTACAATTAAATCTTTAGTAAGATTATGAACTTTAACGCTTTCAACATTATTACTGGCGCCTGTCCCTGCAAAAGAGATTTGATAAGGTTGCGAATATAATCCAAAATTCACTAAAATAATTAAACTAATAAAAATTAACTTTTTCATAAATAATAAAAATTAAAATTTCTGCCTACTCATTTTAATCAGCTTTTCGGCGAACGCTGTTTATTTTTCAACCTCACCCCAGCCCTCTCCTTATCCAAGGAGAGGGAGAGGTATGTTTTAGAAAATGCTGCTTATTACACCAGCAGATAATTTAAACAAAAAACGGCAGAGCGTGGACGCCCAGCCGAACTGAAAATGAGTTAAAACAATAGTTCCTTTATTCATAGTTTAATATTTTTTTCTTAAATCATCATCAGTATATATATCTTCTCTTTCATCATTTAAAAAATTATATGATGTACTGCTTTCAAGCAATTGATGAATTTCTTCTGCAGAAATATCATATTCTTTAATTTTAACTTTCTTTTTATGAGATTTAAGCTTAGATAAATCAATATCAAATTTATCAAGAAAGGTAACGATTATTTCCTGAGGCTTGTCTATATTAAAATTCTCTAAAAAAAGAATATTTTTACCATCATATATAGCTCTGATACTTTGCATAATTTTTTTCTGCAAAGATAATAATTTTTTGTTAAAGTTTAATAAAAATATTCCTTTCTCTTTATCTATGCTGTTGGCTTTGTCTGTTATTTACAAGCTCTTTTAAACAGAAGCGGAAAGAGAAACATAATACGGCAGGGCGTGGACGCCTTGACCGAATAAGTAAATTAAAAGAAGCTAAGCTTTTTGAAAAAGCTTAGCTTCTAAAATCTGACCTCATAAGCACCTTTGAGAATAATATGGTTGCGAATAAATAGTCACCTAATCCTTAACGCAACGGACAGAAAACCCGCCAGATCTGGCAAAGTAGTAGCGGCTCACCTGACTGATGAAATAGAGCAGATAGCGGGACCAGGCGCCACCGCTCCCACCTGGCGAACCCGTCCAGAAGTAAGCGTAGCCACCGACACCGTAGAAAGAACCGTCTGTAATGCGGGTGCCGCCAGGCAAAGCAGTAAAACCACTGCTATTAGTTGCATTTACATTAGGACTTATCCAATTTGTAATGCCTATCTCTTTAAGTTTGCCTCCTTCATCAGTTCCTCGGTTTCCTTCTTTATCAGCTTCGCTTTGGCTCATACCGAGATACAGCTCTAATTGTTTCCACTCTCCATCGCTCGGTATATGCCAGCCTGTGGGGCAAATGCCTTGAGCTCCTTCTATCTCAACATAATTCATAATTTCGTCCCATTGATATAAGCCGCCGTAAACATTGCAATTAGCTTCATCATTATCATAGCAGTATTTTTCTATTGTGCTATTATTTGTTTGATTTATACTCCCGTCTATCCTGGTACCAATATTCAAGTTTTGCTGCATCCAGCATTGTTCTCCTATTTGAACTGTTGAATATTGCTGACTATCTCGGCTATCTGTTAACAAATCGCCACAAATCCAGGCTGAGGCGCCAGCCGACCACTGTGGAATACCGTTTTTCATTGTTAAGACTTCACCTTCATTACCCGCTTGTAATATTGTCCATTGATTATTATGATAATATAAAATATCGCCTTCTGCCTGTCCACTGACAAAAGGACCTGTATCACCTTTTTCACCATTTATACCTGATTCGCCTTGCAAGCCTGTTGGTCCAGTAGGACCTGTTGCACCGACAGCATCTCCCGAGCCCGATTTTTCTGCATAGAGGGCATAAGGAACAGACAAAAGCTGAGTTACTCCCATAGTTTGATATTTACTGCCACCTGTAATATCAATATCAACAGAGAGAAAATATTTGTCGTTTCCCCAGTTAATATCTTTAAATATACCTGATTTAGGAGTTCCGCCACCAATATTAATGCTAAACATACCAAAATCATTCGTAGAGCCAGTATGTGTTTCCATATAAACCATACTACCGTCTTCAGTTCCATTAAGAATACTTATTCTTATAGAAACCTTTTGATTTACAACAATTTTACCTGTTATGTCCCTTGCCACTGCCTGATATTTAAAAGCCTGCGGCGTCTGAGCTATGACCATTGAAAAATGAATAGTAAACAATAAGATTGTTAATAATTGAATTATTTTTTTCATTTTTTTAGATATTTATTAAATAAATTTGGTTCATTATAGAATAAGGAAAAATGCGTTTAATGGATATCCGTAAAAGTTTTCCGGATACGCGTAACGACTAAAGTGTACGAGTATAAATTTTACTGATGTCCGTAAAAGTTTTATGAGTATGCAAACAGATTTATGTGTACGCATAAAAGTTTTACTGATGCTCATAAAAGTTTTATAGGCGTTCAAGAAATTTCTATGGACATTCAAAAAGTTTTTACCAATACGTGTAAAAGTTTTATGGAAATAAACTGAAAGTAATTGGAGATATAAAAAGACTTTATGAATCGGCTTTTTTTGAATATTTTTCAGAGAATGACCTGCAAAGCTTTTAAGAAAACTAAAAATTTTACAGTGGTCGCTTAAAGAGTACTCTCCTTTAGTGAAATTATTCATTTTATAGGGTTGGACAAAACTATAATATTTTAGCATATTTTATCATAACAAGGAGCAAAATTAATATAGTTTTCGAAAGAACTAATTTTTTTTTAAAATTTTCCAATAGTCAAATATATACTGTCAATAGTTTAGTAAAAATACTTATAAATAAATTAGTCAAGACTAAGCGTGGGTATTGGGCTTTAGGTCTTTTTACTCAGTAAGTTTTAAAACTATTTTCTGAACTAAATCGGAGGAGGGACCTGTCATAATTTCAAAATCGCCGGGTTCTGCTTCGTATTTCATATCAGCAGTCCAGAAAGATAATTTGGAGGCATCAATTCTGAATTTAACAGTTTTGGTCTCGCCGGGGTTTAGGCTTATTCTTGCGAAGTCTTTAAGTTCTTTAACGGGTCTGGTAACTGAGCTGACAAGATCGCGGATATACAACTGCACTATCTCGTCTCCTTTCATATTGCCTCTATTAGTAACATCAATTTCCACAAAGACACTGCCGTCTTTTTTCATAACAGGAGCGGATAACCGCGGTTTAGAATATTCGTAAGTATTATAACTCAATCCGAAACCGAATGGATAAAGAGGTTTAGCTTTTTCATTCACATAATCATAGAATTGAGCGCTTGGCTTATGATTGTAGTAAACAGGAATTTGTCCGACAGAACGGGGAATAGATATAGTAAGTTTGCCTGAAGGACAAGTCTCGCCAAAGAGAATGTTTGCAAAAGCATTACCAGCCTCTTCGCCCGCAAACCAGCCTTCAATTATAGCAGGTGCATTTTGGGCTATCCGGTTTATAGATAAGGGGCGGGCGTTCATAAGATAAACCATAAAAGGCTTACCTGTGGCAGCAACTGCTTTTACTAATTCTTCCTGGTCGCTCAGCAAATCAAGTGTAACTGCATCGCCCATACGGTCAGGCATTCCTGCTTCACGTGAGAATTGCTCGTTTTCGCCAACAGCAAGAATAACAAAATCAGCCTGCTTAGCAACTTCCACAGCTTCTTTAATAAGTTGCATATTTTCTTCCCTGGCAGGAAATACAGGTATTCCCGTATATTGATAATTGTTCATACTGACAGTATCACCGTTTTTAGTAAGCATACAACCTTTGGCATATAATATTTTAGTCTTAGAGCCTGCTTTATTTTTTAATCCTTCAAGAAGCGAAACATTGTGCAAAGGAATGCCTGCATAATCGCCTAAATAATTAACAGCAGCGCAAGGACCTATAATAGCAATACTCTTATATTGTCCCTGTTTTAAAGGAAGCAGCTTATTATCATTTTTAAGCAACACCATTGATTCTTCGGCGGCTTTAAGTGCGAGCGCCCTTCCTTTTTTATCTGCTGCGGCAGCTTTAGCCTTTGTGATATCAATATCTCCTTTTTCAAACAAACCGAGCTTAAATTTAAGATTTAACATATATGACACAGCAGTATCAAGCTCAGCCATAGTAAATTTCTTCTCATTATAAAGCTCTACAAGATATTTGTAGTTTTTACCGTAAGGCAGGTCTATAGTAACGCCTGCTTTGAAAGCAGCCAGAGCGGCAGCCTTCATATCAGCAACAATATAATGCTTATTCCAGAGCTGGTCAATAGCAAACCAATCGGAAACAAGCACTCCCTTATAATTCCATTCCTTTCGAAGCACTTCGGTAAGTAACCATTTATTGGCGTGAGAGGGCATGCCATCAATTTCATTATAAGAAGGCATAATGCAGGCGGGATTAGCATCCCTAATACAATGGCGGAATGATTCTAAATGATACTCTCTTAAAACACGTTGCGAATAATTGGCGGGCGCCTGGTTTAGACCGCTTTCGGATTGTCCGTGTCCGGAAAAATGTTTTAGAGTAGCTGCAACATGATTAATAGCGATAGAACCATCGCTACTACCCTGAAAACCTCTTACAACCGCTGCACCTATAGTTCCGCATAAATAAGGGTCTTCGCCAAAGGTCTCGCCTGTTCGCCCCCAACGCGGGTCCCGGCAAATATCAACAACAGGAGCAAGCACAAGGTCTGTGCCTCTTGCATTAGATTGAGCAGCTATAAAGTTGTAAATTGACTCAACCAGCGGAATATCCCAACTACAAGCCAGACCTATAGAATGCGGAAAAACATCAACACCGGGACTGCACAAACCGTGATGAGCCTCATCAATATAGATTATAGGGATACCGAGCCTGCTTTTGTTTTTAATATAAGACTGCAGCCTGTTTCTATATTTAACAGTAGCCTCCATATCTACGTCAATAGCCGGATTCATCATTCCCATTCCATTCCTGAACATAGAATCCATCTTAAAACTATTATTAAAAATTTCGTCAGTTAGTTTAGGGCGTCCTGTCCTCATACTCATCAATTGTGCGACTTTTTCTTCCACAGTCATCCTTGAAAGTAAATCATTAACTCTTTTTTTTACAGGCAATCTAGAATTTTTATAATCCGGTAAACTCTGAGAAAAAGTAGTTAATCCAATTGATATTAGCACTATCAGCAAACCAGTAATTTGTATTTTTTTTAACATATTTAAAATTTATAGTTATTATAATTAATATTTCTGTAGTTTTTCTGCTCCAATGAATTTATAAAAGTTTTAAACAGCAGCCACCTTTGGATAGCGGATAGTAATTATTTGGACTTTTGTCCAAAGATAGTAACCATATTTATATTTTTTATCAAAGTATTGAATAATGTTATTTAAAGTGCAAATATAAAATACCTTTTTAGAACAATTCGTTAAAGTATAAAAGAACCCTTAAAATTTATAAAAAATGGAATCTAAAAAAAGTAAAGGAGCTCCAATATATCAATATTTACTATAAGAAAAAAGTAACAAAAAAGAAAAATTTACTACTTATTTAATAATTTATATTTTTGCATAATGAATAAAAAATATACTTTAACTTAATAAATATTCTGTCCTATCAACGGAGTAAACTTAAGATTATACAAAAAAAACTTATAATTTCTAAATAAAAAAGCATTTCTACGGAAAATGAAATGACTCAATTTTTTATGTTATTTTATGATAAAAAAATATCTAAAGTACTTTTTCTGTAATCCTAATTCATTTCTGACTTATTTGAAAATTATTAAATTTAGCAGAATATCTCAGAAATGTTTAATTGTTTTATATCTTTTTTACGCTATCAATATAGGTATAAAGGCTCAAAATGAAAGTAGTGAACATCTATCTCAAATACAAACTACACAAAAGAAAGAAGGTAATCAAAAATTTAGAATTGGTATAGGAGGCAGGGCAGGTTTCACTTTATTTATACCTTCTGATATAAATAATTTTGCACTTGACATTTGGGAAGATTATAATAAGTATAGCATAATAAATAATGAAAATAATAAACCTAACAAAATATTTATGGGGGAGTCTGTTAATATGATTATTTTTGCAAGAATAAATAAATTCCAGGCAGAAATTTTCAGGGATTTAACCTTCGCTCCATCAATAAATTTTCAGTTGCAGTCCAATCCTTCTTATCAATATTCGGGCAATTATCATACCTACACAATTCAACCTGCTTATAAAGCTTATGGCGTTAATTTATTATATGCCCCGGCTAATATCAACTCAAAAAAGTTTATAATTATAGGTGGAGGAATAGGAGTTTATGAAGGTATTGTTGAATATAAATATGCAACATCAACTTCATCAGCAAACATATCAGAAACATATAAAGGGAAAAACATCGGGTATAATTTTATTTTAGGAAACACCTTTATTACAAATAGGTATATTGAACTTGAATACCTTATTAAATGTAACCTGGTAAAAATCAATGAACTTAAAAACAATAAAAATATAATTTTAAAAAATACAATTTCAGGATATAAAATAAATTTAAACTGTTCCGGCATTAGTTTAAACTTTGGTATTAAATTTATTATACCCTGATTTATAATCACAAAAACCAGGTTTGTATAACAATAGTTCGGTAAAAATTTCAGATATTAACAAATAGCGTTAAAAATCTGTGGATAACTTTTATAAAATAGTTTAAAAACAATAGAAAAAGGCATTCAATTTTGTATTATGCAAAAATAACAAGAATGCCTTTAAAAAAGTAAAACTTTTATCGACTTAAAAGTAATAAAATTATCTGGAATAAACTATATATCGGGAAGTTTTTCTTTCAGATAATGTTTTATCAGGCAAAAGCTTATTTAGTCGCTCTATTAAGCGTTGGTTTTGTCTTTACTGAAAATTCTTTTTAAAATAGACATATTTTATTATTTTTTATTAAAAGCTCACTGGTTTAAGTATTTATTGATTGCAAAGAAAAATGATTTTTATTAAATCTATATATAATTTTAGAAAATTCATAGAAAGTAATGAGAAAAATTCATAGATGTATATGATAAAATTAAGATTTTTTCCCTATATTTTTGTAGCCTGATTAGTTCTTTGATTTTTTCGCTATCTTAAAAACTTTGGCTCAGAAATTAAATCTTTGACGCAAAAATTAAATCTTTGACGCAGAAATTAAATCTTTGGTGCAAAAATTAAATCTTTGACGCAAAAATTAAATCTTTGACGCAAAAATTAAATCCTTGACGCAGAAATTAAATCCTTGACGCAAAAATTAAATCTTTGACGCAAAAATAAAATCTTTGACGAAAAAATAAAATCTTTGACGCAGAAATTAAATCTTTGAAGCAGAAATTAA
>JAGODS010000119.1 GCA_017998135.1 Bacteroidales bacterium | reverse complement strand
GTAGTATCCATTTCTAATTCGTAATTGCTAATACCTGATGCATTTTCCCACATTAATTTTGGGATAAGAATTGTGTTTGCAATATTATTGGCAGGGTAATAAAGTTCAAGTTTGTTAATAGTAGTGAAGTTGTAAGTTGCAGACCAGGCAGACTGCGAAAAGCTATTTTTTGCTTTCACACGCCAATAATATTTTTTGCCATACATTAATTTTGTAATTTTAATCTGGGTTTGTCCGTAAGAAGAATCCAATTTAAGGAAGCTTGTGTTAAAGGCAGCAGAAGTATCAACCTGAATGTAATATTCATCAGCTAAGTTAAGTGCTTCCCATTCAAGGGTTAGGTCTGTAGATAAGTTTTGGGATAGATTAGCAGGATATAGCAGATTAACATTTTTAATTGTATTAAATGAATATATATCTGACCAGTCAGATGTATCTTGAGCATTCAATGCCCTGACACGCCAAAAGTAAGTTGTTGTATAAAAAAGATTGTTTACAACCGAACTACTGTCTTTAATATCTTTAACGTAAAGCAGGTTCTTTGAGTTAAACTGGTTGTTATTATCAAGTTGAAGTTCGTAAGCTGAAATGCCTTTAATGCTTGCCCATTTTAATGATATGTTAGTAACATTAACATTATTAAGATTCATAGCAGGACTTATTAGTATTGGTTTAACAATAGTAGTAAAAACAACTGTATCAGACCATTCTGAATAAACAGTGTCTTTAGATGTTTTAATTCTCAGATAATAACTACTGCCAAAATTAAGGTTTGAGGTATCTTTAGTAAGGGTAGAAAGAGTATCTGAAAGCGGATTGGAAAAATCAGGATTAACATCAGTCTGAAGAATATAAGTAGTAGCACTGTCTATTTTTGTCCAGTTAATTTCAAGAGAGGGATTGATATTATTAGCATTGTTTAAAGGATAGATAATATTAGTAAGTGCAGGGAATTTGTCAAAAGTATTAAAGTTGTAAACAACTGACCAGTCAGAAGTATCTTTATCATTATTAGATTTGACTCTCCAGTAGTATAAAGTATTATATAGGAGATTTTCTATCATTATGCTGTTAGCTGAAAGAGTAGAATCAATTAAGGATGAATCAAAGTTCTCATTTAAGGAAAGAACAAATCTGTAGGAATTTGCAGTATTTATTTTAGACCAGTTAAAGGTTATTGATAAAGGTTCAGCGACAGATTGGTTTTTAGGATTAATAAGTAAAGGACTGCTAAGTTTTAAGCTTAGAGTTGTGAAGTTGAAAATATCTGAATAGTTTGAGCTATCTTTGGAATGGATAGCTTTAACGCGCCAGAAATATTGAGTTTCGTTATCTAATTTAGGTAGCTTTAATTCTGTATTACTTACTAAGTAAGTTTTAAATTTATCACTGTTAAAACTATTATTAATGTCTGTTTCGCAGATATAGTTATTAACACCGTTTATTGCATTCCATTTAAGAGTAACTTTATCGGTATTGGAATTAGTTAAATTATTATCAGGAGCAAGCAAAACCGGCTTGTCAATAATAGTAAAATTGAATATATTAGACCAGTTTGATATATTGTTCAGATTTGATGCTTTAATTCGCCAGTAATATTTATTATTAAAAAGTAATTCTTTTTTTTCTATGGAATTTACAGTTATAGTGTCTGAAGATAGAATACTATTAAAGTTATTACTTAATGAATATTGAAAAATATATTTAATTGCATTAGCGACAGGGTGCCATTTGAAAGTAACAGTTGTAGCTATGCCATTTGAGTTGTTTTCAGGAGAAGAAGCTTTGGGTGCATCAGTAATATTGTTAATAGTAGTAAAAGAAAAGGCATTAGACCAATCAGAAGTGCTTTTATTATGCCTTGCTCTGACACGCCAGTAATATTTTTTGCCATATTCTAATATATTTGATGATAAGGAAACTGTATTATTCTTTCCATTTACAGAACTTTCGTATTTAAAAGAAGTATTAAATTTAGGGGTTAGATCAATCTGGTAGTCGTAGTTTTGAGTGCCTGAGATTGTTTTCCAGGTTAGGTTTAATGGAATTTTAATGTTAGTTGCTGTATCGGCAGGAGTTGTTAGTTCTGGTTTATAGATAACAGTAAAACTGAAAACATCTGACCATTTAGAAGAATCTTTTTTATCTTCAGAATAGGATTTAACTCTCCAGTAATATTTAGTTCCGAAAAGTAAATAACGAATGCTATCGGCTGGTGTAATAATAGTTGAATATGCCGGGGTTTTGTCTGTCAACTTAGCAGTATCTATTTGAACTTTATAATAAAAAGCACCTGCAACAGGCGCCCATCTTAATGTAATAAAAGTTGAAATATTTTCAGCTTTATTTGCAGGGTCTATTAAAGTAGGTGCATAAATTGATTTTTGAGAAAATCCATTAATGCTAATACTTAAAACAATAATAAAAAGAATAATTAATCTTTTAGTCATAATATATTAGTTGTTAGTTGTTTGTTATTAGTTTGAATGAAAATTTATATTATTTTAGAATATTTAGTTTTGTTGATGCCGATTTATTTGCAGAGCGAATATTAACAATATAGGTGCCTGTTAATAAGCTGCTAACATTGATTTGAAGGGCAGAACTGTCTGTATGGTTTATATTGGTGAATGTTTTAACGAGCTTACCTGATAAGTCGTAAATGTTAATATTTAGTTCATCATTTTTATTAAAATTATTTGTAATGTTAATAATTTCATTAGCAGGGTTCGGATATATGTTAATTGAAACAGGATTAGATTTAGAAGTATTTCTATCATTAATACCCATAAATTTATCGCTTTGGAATATGCCTCTGCCGTGTGTAGCAGCATAAATCATTCCATAGTTATTAACTTTGTATTGAGGAGCTTCAGAAGCCTTAACAAAAGGAGTGAAGGGGTCATTAGTAGGGACATAATCACCAGAATAGTCATAAATTTGCTGATATAGTGCAAAGGTAGGGACTCTTTCAATACCTTCGTTGATTTCAACCCATATTGGACTTGCAGAACTTATATTTGTAGTCATATAAGTGCCGTATTCAGTCCCTATAATAATTGTTTTAGAGCTATTCATTTCTATAATTGAAGAGTAAACCGGCATTTTAGGCAAGTTGCCTTGTTTTGATTTGAACTCTGGCTCTGCAGCAAGAGCATTTGTTGATTCATATATATATATTGTATTTCCATAATTACCGAGAGTAACAATAACGTGATTATTGTCATTAGGATCTATATAAATAGAGGTAATAGGTCTGTTTTTAAATTCAGTTCTCGCAATTTTATCTGTAGCAATAACGCAATATTTGCTGTTTACATCTGATGTTGCAGAGTCGTAAGCTAATCTGATATTAGAAACTCTATAAATTATACCACCATAAGTTCCCACCCATAAATGGTTGCCATCTCTTGAAATACTGAGATTTTTTGTAATGCCTTCAGGAATATTAGCTATTTTATACCATTTTGGAGTAGCAGAGAAATCTAAAGCATTTCTTGTCATCCATATCATATAACCGAAACCAAGAAAGTATTTTGATTGTATTATATCTTTTACTTTAATAGTATCGTCTTTGCTAAGGTTTTTCTTTAGTACATAATCAAAAGGATAGGCGTTGTTTTTGCTTCTCGGAGTAACGGTTGTACCTGCAGTATAATTTTTGTCGGCAGTATAGGTAACATAATCTCTTGTGTATTTATCATTAAAAGTTTCCCATAATAAAAGAGGAGTGATAAATGCCACAGGATACCTGTCTGGTTTTCCGTCGCTGTTATCATCAATGCCTAACCCGAGCATACCTGTTTTCTTTTCATAACTACCGCTATACCAGTCTAAAGGTTCTTGCCATGTAGGAAATGGAGTTGTTATAGGAGTGCGTCCTGCGTTTCCTTCCTGAGATGAAACAAATAAGGCTTCGGGTTTGATTAGAGAGAAAGAACAATTTCCACCATCACCACCCCATAATATTGTGGCAGCTTGTGTGGTATTGCCTGTCTTTGGAATAAATGGTGTGCTATTGTCCTGAGTGCCACCCATAAGTTCACCTTTACCTGAAACGGCAAGAGTATAAAATTGGGTAATATTATAGTTTTTGTTTATATCAACAAAGGTTTCGCCAGCATCTAAAGTTCTTGATATACCACCGTCAGAACCAACATAATAAATTTTTGGATTTTTTGGGTGAAAAATTATTTTATGAATATCAGAGTGTATAGGCCATCCACTGGATTTAAGTTTCCAGGTTTTGCCCAGTTCCCATTCCCACATATTAACGCCGCCAATTAATATTCTGTTGGGATTATCAGAGAAAACAGCTATTTCGTTGTCATACCAACCCTGACCATTACTGCCAAAAATCAGAAAATTTGCTGAGCCGCCTGGACCTATCAAAGACCAGGTTTTTCCTTTATCTTCAGAACGGTAAACACCTTCAAGATGACCATTTGTAGCTGCAGCTAAAGCATATATATAATTGGTGTTAGAAGGGGCAACTGCAAACTCAATTCTTGTCAGAGTGGTGGCGCCAGGTAAACCTGAATACATTCTTGTAAAAGTTCCTACATCACCACCTGAACTGGATATAAATCCTGTATTATTAGTAGAGGTTACAACAGTACCGTCTGCGAGGTAATCAACGTCGGTAGCTCTTCCTTTATAAATAGCAGAACCTGGATATTTGACAGGAATGACCCAGGTTTTACCTGTGTCTTTGCTTAGGTATAGAGCATCGTTATTAGCAGCAAAAATCCAACCTTTCTCAGTGTTGCAAGTCATATCATTGACAAAAACCCATTGTTTAGTAGAATTTAACAGAGTAAAGTTAACAGTATCTTTAGAAATAAAAACACCTTTACCAGGAAAACCTGTATTAGATCCATTACCGCTACCTGCAGCAAGTTGTTCGCCAGTACCGATAAATATGGTGCCATTTTTTAATTGAGTTATACTGCTAATAATCAGGCTTTCGTATTCATCAAAACTTTTTCCTGTACGAAGAGGTACCCTTTTCCATGAGCTGCCGCCTGTAACAGATTTATAAAGACCGCCGCTTACGCCTGCTGCCCATATAATATTGGGATTGTTAATGTCAAAATGTATTGCTCTTGTTCTGCCGCCAACATTGTCAGGACCCATTTCCTGCCAGCTAAGGTTGTTTGCACTTTTGTTTTTAGGCATTTTATTAATATCTTCCATAGCCTTATAAACATCTTTATAAGGCAGTTCACCAGTAATCTGGTTATTTCTGATGCTTGCAAGATATTTAACTGCCCCGTCAATACGGTTCAATTTTTTTGAAAAAGATGTTTGATTTGGTTTGTATTTTGCTGTTTTGGTTAAATTGTTTGTTAAAATAAAAACCAAAGATAAAATACAAATAATTAAGGTACTAAAGATGCTTATTCTTTTTAGATTCATAAGTTAATATATAAAAAATGATAGAAAAAATGAATTTTTAATAGGCTACAAAATTATATTTTTTTTTTATACCCAGACATTTTGGGTGAAGTTTTTTTTTAAACCTATGTTAAATCAAAGAAAAATTTTATTTTTTGAAGTAACTTTTTTTGGTTAATAGGTTTTGTGATATAATCGTTGCATCCGGCTTTCATACTTATCTCTTTTTCACCAGATAAAGCATAAGCCGTTAGAGCTATAATTTTAATATCCTGGTTTATAGATTTAATAATTTTTGTTGCTTCATAACCGTCTAATTCAGGCATTTTAATATCCATTAAAATCAAATTTATTTTACTTTGATTTTGTTTATATAAATTAATTGCAGATTGACCATCTTTTGCCCAGATTATATTAACTTTTGTTTTACGTAGCATTTCTCTTGCCAATTCATAATTGCTTAATTCGTCTTCAGCAATAAGAATAGTTTTATTAGACCAGTCTATTGTATTTGTTATTATTATATTATTTGTCTCAGGTTGATAGAAATTCTTATTTTGAATATTATTATAAGGTAATGTAAAATAAAAAATGGAACCTTGATTTAACTGAGATTCGACCCATATTTTACCATTTAATAAGTCAATGAGATTTTTGCATATTGAAAGACCAATACCTGTACCACCGTATAATTTGGATTTATTACTGTGGTCAACTTTTATAAATCTCTGAAATATAAGTTCTTTTTTATCGTCAGGTATTCCTATGCCTGTATCTTTGACATAGAACAGTATTTCGGAGTTTTTAATTTGATAACCAGTTTCAATAAATCCTTTTTCAGTAAATTTAAAAGCATTAGTAATTAGATTAGTAATTATCTGCCTAAGTCTGAATGAATCAGTAATAATATTAAAGTCAGGGTCATTATTATCAAAATTGAAAAGTAGTTCTATATTATTATTCAAATTTTTATCGGATTTGAAGGAAGAAAGAATTTCAAAAAATAAACTATTAAGTAAACAAGGAGCTTGAGTAATTTTTATTTCGCCAGCTTCAATTTTAGCTATATCAAGAATATCATCTATAAGATGTAATAGGTTTTTAGAGTTTTTGTTAATCAGGTCAACAAAGTAAGTTTTTTCTTTATCAGTTAAATCGTGGTCGTCAAGCAGGTTGGCAAAGCCTAAAATGGCATTCATAGGAGTCCTTATCTCGTGGGACATATTTGAAAGAAATGCGGTTTTTAGTTTGTCGGACTGTTCAGCTTTTTCTTTGGCTTTAATAAGGTCGTTTTCGTATTTTTTCAATAAGCTGATATCAGTTTCAATAATGATATATTTTTCGATGCTGTCATCTTCATTAAGTATTGGAGATAAAGTGCTTTGCGACCATATTATTTCTTTATTTTTATTTTGTCCTGAGGATTGAAAAGAAATAGATACTTTGTTTGCCGTGCAATCATTAAGTATGCTCTCAATGTCTGGATGATTGCTGTTTTTAATAATATTAATACCTTTAATTTTTATTAATTCCTCAAGAGTAAAGCCGTAGAGTTTTGTGAAAGCACTATTGACCCATTCTAAATCGCCGTTTTTATCAAATATAGCGATACAATTATCAGTTTTACTTGCAACAAGAGAGAGTTTTTTTAGTTCAAGTATAGCTTTTTCAAGTATATTTTTTTGTTCTTCAATTTTATTTTTTTGATTAGCCAGCAACCTGTTGGCGTCTCTTGTTATTCTGCGAAAACGGTCTAACACAGCAAATGAGAGTATCAAACTTTGAGTAACTAATCCAATTTTGGTACCGTTGTATGTCCAGATATTATCGTCTAAAATTCCCGTATCTCTCATTATATATAGTATTACTCCGGCTGCCATAAATATAAAGGCAAAAATAAAATACCAGGCGGGCTTGTAGTTCTTTTTCAAAATTATAATAGAAGCGTATATTTCAGATACTACTACTACAAAGCATAGGAAAACAGCCGAAAATAATGAATATAAAAAAAGAGGATAGTTAAAAAATGATAATACGGTAACTAAGATAGCAGCATAAGAGGAGAA
>JAGODS010000118.1 GCA_017998135.1 Bacteroidales bacterium | reverse complement strand
CCTACCATCCTAACACCCCTTCGGGGTTTGATTGTAATTATAGGGAATTTTAACCTCACCCTACCATCCTAACACCCCTTCGGGGTTTGATTGTAATTATAGGGAATTTTAACCTCACCCTACCATCCTAACACCCCTTCGGGGTTTGATTGTAATTAGAGGGAATTTTAACCTCACCCTAATCCGTCGGCTAAAGCCAACGGCAAATAAAGTAGAAATTATTGGTAAATAAGAAATAAAAAGGTAGGATGCTAAAGGAAGAAAAGTAATTTTAATCTAATTAATTCATAAACTTTGCGAAACATAACGAAAAACTTTGCTTATCCTGCTGGTTTAAATTTCTTAACCGCAAAGAAACACAAAGTTCAACGCAAAGTAACGCAAAGATAAATAATGAGTTATAGTAATTCATAAATTAACCGGGTTAAATTTGATTTATAAATTTTTTGAAAGTATCGCCTCTGTCCTGAAAGTCTTTAAACATACCGTAACTTGCGGCTGCAGGGGAGAGCAGGCATACAGCACCGATTTTAGTTTTTTCTTTAGCAATTTTAACAGCTTCTTCCATATTTTGAGCTTTGAAGCAATTTTTAGAAGTAATTTGTGTAGATTGAAATTCATCGCAGATGCGATCTCCGACTTTATCAAGGCAGATAATATTAGAAATAGGAAGGTGTAAAATATATCCGAGTAAGGAGCTGTAGTCAAGACCACGGTCATAACCACCTAAAATAATAGTATCAACGTTTTTAATGGTTTTAAGGGCTTCAATAGTAGCTTCGGGAATAGTAGCAATAGAGTCGTTGTAGAAATGAATATTTTTAAATTCGCCAACGTATTCAATCCTGTGAGGCAGGGGTTTAAAGCTCATAATACCTTTCACAATTTGTTCGTCCTGTACTTTTTTTAATTTACAGGTTATAACAGCAGCCATAATATTAACAAGGTTGTGGTCTCCCTGTAGAGGTATATCTGAGTTAATATCTAAGATTTTACGTTCTATACCTTTAAAGGAGAAAATGAGGCTGTTGTTCTTAATGTAAGCACCGTTATCCACCTTGTTTCGGAGAGAAATTTTATAAAAATGTCTTTTAGGGCTATATTTTACTAAGAGTTTAACGATATTTTCATCGTCTGAATTAAAAATTAAGTAGGCAGAGCGGTTTTGAAATCTGGTAATATTAAATTTAGATAACTGGTAATCATCAAAATTGTTATAATAATCTAAATGTTCCCTGAAAATATTCAACCAAATGCCAATATATGGAGAATGATGAGTAGTATGTAATTGATGGCAGGAAAGTTCATAAACTATATTGGTTTCCTGGGGTTTAATATCGTTAATAGAGAGGAAAGGAGCAATGCCCATATTACCAACTTTAACAGCCTTTGTTTGTTCGTTGTTTAATATATGATAAATCAGTTCAGAAGTAGTAGATTTGCCTTTTGTTCCTGTAATACCTATGGTCTGATTGCCAAAGAGTTTGAGAAATATATCAGTTTGAGAGCTTAATATTTTAGGGGCAAGGTGAATATTGTATTTATGGAGAGCTATACCGGGAGTTTTTAAAATCAAATCAAAATTATTCAGGTCTTTTAAATAATTATCACCTAAGTTAAAAGAGGTATTTTTGAAATCAAAGCCTTGTATATCTTTAATATCTGGATTTTTATCTGCAATTGTAAGATGTTGTTCCGGAAAATATTTTCTTAAAAGATTAAAGGATGCTTGCCCTTCGCGACCAAAACCTAAAATTAATATCCGCTTTCCTTTTGTAAGTTTATAAAGTTCCTCATTCATTTAGTTTATATTTTAAAAAATTTGCAAATTTATCAGAAATAAAATGATTATTATCAAATTGTTTTAATTTTTTTTCAACTGTTTTAGTTTTATAAGTATTATATAAATCTGTATGAGAATAGTATTGAAGAAGTGCGGGTAATTGATTGTTTTTATATTGTCTGATAATTTCAGAAAGAGCTATATTAATTTCATCAGTAGTTCCAACGCATTCAAAAGGTTTTATATCAGACAAACCTGTTAGTTCTTTGAAAACAGGTAATAATTCTTCTTTGTCCAGCAGGTCGGAACCGAAAATGTTAATAATATTATTACTATTGATGAAGGGGGATAATATAATATAGGTAAAGAGACATTTAGGACAAGAACAACACCATAGGTCTTTTTTGCTGCCTACATTGCAGCTTCTGAAGGAATGAAAATATTTTTGCTGTTTAGAAAATAAAAAAGCAATCTGAAGTTCGTTAAGAGGGCGAAGCAGGCTGAAATAATTAAGGTCAGCACTTATAAATTCATTTGCATAAGATCTGAAATCATTTTCAAATTCAAAGGATTTAGAATATTGGTGGTTTATGTTGGTATCAGGTACAGTGGCTTCGTTAGCGCTGGATTCATTGCTCAAAGCAATATGTTTAAAACCTGAGAGATAAGATGCCATCAGGCTAACAAAGGCAATCAGGGCTGAAAAGGGAGTATGCCCATTCAGAAAACCTGCATTATTCAAATCCAACAGGCGAGGGGAGAGGGTTCTTTTTATTTCAATAGTATCTTCCTGATTAAGATTTAAAAGAGAGAAAATTCTATTTCTGGCAGGGTCAGCGTTAATAGACATATATTTAGCTTTAACTCCCATTTCTTTAAGCAACTCAATGCTTACAATAGAATCTTTGCCACCTCCAACAGGCACAAGATATGCGTTAGAATTTTTGAATGTTAAATTTTGAATTTTGAATTTTGAATGTTTTTGGTTTTCAATAGAATTTTTGAATGTTAAATTTTGAATTTTGAATGTTGAATGTTTTTGGTTTTCAATTTCAAAGTTTGCAAAATCAGATATATCAGTATGTATATTATTAGTATAAAAAAATTCACCCAAACCATTGAAATAAAGTTTTTTCCAGAAATAAGTCTGTTTAGGAGTAAGTTCACCGCATTTAATAATAATTCTTTTAGGGCAGGCAGTTTTCCAGTAGCTCAGTAATTCTATCATTCCTATATTAAAAGCTAAAGATTCGAGCATAGCTATATTATCAGAGGAATAATCCCTGAAAAATTTTCTTTGTTCAAAAAGCAGGACAGGTTCAAAAATATATTTACCTGCTAAATTGAAATTGAAGACTATTTGCAGTCCCTGAGGAATGAAATTTATTTTAAATCCTTCAAAACTGAAATAATCAAAGGATTTCCTTAATTCGTCAAATTTGCCCTGATTATTTTTTATCCCCATTTGTAAGCCTAAAAAAAAATGCTAAATTATAATAATTTTTAAGCTGTATATAGACGATTTTAATATTATAGTACGTTATTTCAAAAATATCATTAATTTTGGCTTTTAAAAGCTGAATAGAATTTTGACATTATTTGATTGAAACAGACTTAATAAATACACTAATTTAAATAGTTTAATTATGGAGAAAAAAAAATTATTACCCGGCACAGGACGTATTTTAATTTCAGAGCCGGGGCTTTTTGATGGATATTTTAGTAAAAGTATTGTTTTACTGATAGAACATCTTGAAGCCGGCACACTCGGACTTATTATTAATAAGCCTTTAAATAAGAAGCTAAATGATTTGTTACTTGATTCGCCTGAGACTGATGTAGCAGTATATATAGGAGGTCCTGTTGAAAAGTCAAATCTGTTTATTCTGCATACTTTGGGAGATAAATTACTTAGTAATAGTTTGCACATTTCAGATGGTATCTACTGGGGCGGTAACTTTGAGGAAATTTACGGGCTAATAAAAGAAAAGAAAGTTAATAATACTAATTTAAGATTTTATTTAGGATATTCAGGGTGGCAGGCAGGACAATTGGAAAATGAGTTAAAAGATAATTCGTGGATAGTTGATAATGTCTCATCAGGTATGGTATTCAATAATAGCCCTGACAAACTATGGCACGATTATATGATAAAATTAGGAAAAGATTATGCAATATGGTCAAATTCGCCTAATAATCCTATTCTTAATTAGTGTGCATCCATAAACTAAAAAAAATTAAAAATCATTTACCGCAAAGCCCTCAAAGTCAATCGCAAAGAAATAAATAGCTCCCGCAGATAACACAGATAACCGCAAAGAAAACGCAAAGAAAATTCAAAATCAACTTTATAGATAGACACTAATTAATGAATAATTTTTACAATAAAATACTCTTTGGGGTTATCTTTTTATTATTTATATTAAAGAATACTCTTTTTATTAATTCCAATGTTTTTAATATTGCTTTTGCAGTAGTTATTTTATTATTTGCTATATCTTATTTTTTTTCAAATAAAATATATAAGATAACCCGAAGGTTTTTGTTTTTTTTTATTATTGTATTATTTCTTTTGTTGCAGGGTTTGTTGTTATGCTATCATTATGGTTTCAGTTATTATAAGTATTTTTACGATTCAATAAGGTATCTATCATTTTTGGGTTTATTTATTTTTGGTTGTTTTTCGGCTGCTCACATAAATATTAAAAAAATAAGTATAGTCTTTATATTAATTTTTATCTATCATATTATACCAGCTTATTATAGTCTATTGACTGGTCAGGCGAATGTCTTGTTTAGTAATATCAGGGTTAGCGGGGAATTTCAAAATGTAGGACAATTCGGGATGTTGATGGGGTTGGCTTTTATTATTTTTTATATCCTTTATCTGAAAAGCAGAGTTTTAAGCTATAAAATTATTTTTGCCTTCCTGATAATGTTAGCTCTTGCAATACTTGCATTCAACAATACATTAAGGATTTTTGCAGCGATAGTATTCGCTTTCAGTATCTATTATATTTTGTATAAGCGAAAAATCAAATATCTATTTATTATCGCTATCTTTGTTCTTTTGCTCATATTGTTTAATGCGCAGGTTTATCAGCGACTTTATGAATTATTTACTGTAAGTTATAAGCTTGAAGAATTAAGCGAAATGAAGTTTGATAACTCTTTTCAATGGCGGATTATGCAATGGTATTTATTGACTTCAGACTGGATTAAAAATTATTTTATATCAGGCGTAGGTTTAGGACAACAAACTATGTTAAAAGGATTTATAGCACCCTGGGGTGAACCTTTTGTCGCACATTCCGACTTTGTAAAACTGCTTGTTGAAACAGGTTTTATTGGGTTCCCATTAATTTTGATTATTTGTTTTTCTATTGCTTCGTTTATAAAAAAAGAAATATATGTTTCGCAGTTTGCTCTTGTTATACTTTATTTTCTTTTTTGCCTTCTTACAGGTAACACTATGTTTTCAAACCCTTTCCAAATCTTTATTTTTTTAATCGGCTATCTGTCTTCTTATAAAGAGTATTGATTACTTGGTACTTAGTACTTTGTACTTTGTATTAGGTATTAGGGTCAGGAGATATAATTAATCAGAAAATTTATAAACAAAAACCTGTTTTAAATGAATTTCTTTATTTTTGCGTTTTTAAAATATATATAGAAATTAATTAAATTATTTAATATGAAGAAGATATTAATTTTAGCTTTAGTGATTTTGCTTTGCTTTAATATTAAAGCACAAAAAGTATTACTGCCGACAGAAGAGTTTAATTCAAATATTATTTATTCAGGAAATCCAAATGAGCAGTATTGGATTTATTTGGGGAGCAATGAAGTTAAATATTTTTCTACCGGTGGTTGCGAAGGAGGATATGCAGGATATACAGGCAGTTGGAATAATTTTTATTCAGGCTCTCTTGTGCCGCCTTTAGTCAAAATAGCAGGAGCAAAGACAGTTAAAATTAAATTAAATCTGTCCAATTCTTATGAGGCAAGTTCTATAAAAAACTACTTCAGCTTTGCAATGTGGGATATGGTAAAAGGAGCTTATGATCATCCCGATTCGGTATATATTAATGGGGTTAAAAACAGCTCTACTTCTATTAATTTTACACAAGCAAGAGTATGCGATACTGTTGAGGTTTATTTTACAATATCTACTTATCCAAACAGTACATCAGCATATTTTTATCTTGACAGTCATTGTTATTATAATAATAGTTCAGTTTTTAGCTATGGTTTTGATAATATAACCATATACGGTTATGGTGATTTTGTATCTTGTATTCCTCCCGTTCTTACAACTTATGCGAATGGTTCATCAGGTATAGCTATAATTCAGGAAGATGAAGCATTACAATTATCCGTTGGCACTTCAGACGAAGCAAATTGTGATGGGAAGTTTGAATTTTGCTGGTTTGACGGTAATTATTATTATGATGGAAATAATTTCTCTTCAACTCAAAAAATCTATAATTCTGTTTGGAATTATATAATTTTAGAAGGTCAGACAGTAGGAACAACAACCTATACCGTCTATTGCAGGTGCGATGCCGATGCTTCCTGCGCTAGCGAGGATATGGTTACTGTAGATGTTGTTACAGGAATAATAAATAATAAGTCTATGGAAGCGAATAAATTAAACGCCTATATCAGCGACCATAAGTTGTATCTTAACAGTTCAAACGATATAAAAGAGCTTTCCTTAAATATATATGATATAAAAGGCAGAAAAGTTTTTGATAAATTCATCAACAGTACATTAAATAAGTCTTTTGATTTATCATTCTTAACAGCAGGTTTATATTACATCCTGATTTACAACAAAGATTTTAAATACTCAGGAAAAATAATTTACAGATAGAAAACAGTAAAAAATGACTTGAAAACCAAAAACATTCAACATTCAAAATTTAACATTCAAAAATTCTTTTGTTATAGTTTTAATACTATAAGTTTTATAGTTTGCATATAGGTTTATTTGTCTGTTAAGAGGACTTTTTTAACAGAAAACTTCGTTCTGTGAACTAAGCGAAGCGACCTCTTGAACACAGCTTTATATAATTATATGTAGTGAAAAGCTCTGTGTCTTCGTTAGGCGAAGCGTCCACGCTTCGTCCTGTCCATGCCTGAATTTTGTTGACCCGTTAGGCGAAGCGTCCACGCTTCGTCCTAATACCCGCTACCCACTACTAACTTCCCAGACACTAATTTATTCGGAATTAAGAAGTAAAAAATATACACCATTAATAATTTATTCTTATCTTTGTCGCTCAAATTTTTTTGAAATTGGACTGGAATAGCATAAATATATACGAAATCTGGAATATAGTTTCATACCCTTTTAACATAATTTATGTATTGGTAATTATATTCATTATAATTCTTTTAATACTTGAGAACGGAAGTCCGACCAAAACCATAGCCTGGATACTTATCTTTATTTTATTACCCTTAGTAGGATTTATTCTTTACTTTTTCTTTGGCAGGAATTTCAGGAAGGAGAAAATTTTCTCCAGATTAGGCATTGAAAATTATAACAATATTAATGAGCGTTCTACAGAGCAACTTCATTTATTTAACCAAGAGGAGAATATAATGAATAAGCAGGCGGCAGACAAAATAAATATCATTAATTTATTACTTAAAAATGCGAATGCACTGCTCAGCCC
>JAGODS010000117.1 GCA_017998135.1 Bacteroidales bacterium | reverse complement strand
TGAAGAAAAACCTATTAAATCTTTTTTTATATTATCGTCAATATTAATAGGTTCTAGGCAATCCATAGCAAGGTTAAAATAAGAATTAATTTCCTTAACAGTATGCTCTTTAATATTCAACACATCATAGATTTTTTTTACAGCAAAAATCTTTTCATTATTGTTAAACATTTTAGGCGAAAACAAATCATTAAGTTTAGTTCTTTGATTATTATCAGCTAATTGAAAAGCTTTAAGATAAAGAAAAGTTTTCTTGTTAGAAGTAATATCGCCCGAATTAACTTTACCAAATTTTTCATTATCAGAGTAAACATCAAGTAAATCGTCAGTTAATTGAAAAGCAATCCCGAGCAATTCGCCAAATTTATAAATATTATCAATATCACTAACAGAGGCTTGTGTATGTAAAGCGCCTATTTTAAAACATGCGGCTAACAAGGCAGCAGTTTTAAGCTTAATCATTTGAATATAATCAACAATAGTAACAGAGTCAGAATTTTCAAAATTCATATCCATTTGTTGACCTTCACATACAAGGATAGTTGCATTATTAAAAGGTTCAAAAACTTTAACAAAAATAGCATCATTATTTTTTCTAAGATATTTACAAGCTAAAGCATATAAAACATCGCCAGAAAGAATAGCAATATCGGTATTCCATTTTTTATAAACAGTCTCCCTGCCTCTTCTTAATGGAGCTTTATCCATAATATCATCGTGAATAAGAGTGAAATTATGTAATAATTCCAGGGCAACAGCAGAATTGGCTGCATCGGTATAACTACCGCCAAAAAGCTCACAGCTAAACAAAGTAAGCAGCGGTCTTAACCTTTTACCTCCTGCATCAAGGGTATAAGACACAGGACTGTATAATTCCACAGGATTATCAGGTATTTCAAGCTTACTAAAAAGCAGTTTTGTATAATTTCGGAGAAAATCTAATGTTTGCATTGAATAGCAATAAGATAATAAAATAAATCCAATAAAAAGAAACTATAAGATATTAGTAATAAAATGAATATCATTAAGAACTTTTTTAACACCAACTTCAATAGGTACAAGGTCTCTCTGAAGAAGAAATCTCATTTTAGAAACATCAGGATAACGGCGCGTCATATCCCCTTCTTTTAATGGAGGCAGAAAAACAATTTTAGATTCGGATTTAGTGAGATTAATAATCAACTTAGCAAGGTCAAGAATAGAAATTTCATAATCAGTACCAATATTAACAACGTCATTAACAAACAAGTCGCTATAGGCAGCAGCAAGACAAGCTTCCACATTATCTTCCACAAAACAGAAAGTACGCTTTTGCGAGCCGTCCCCATAAATTCCTATATCTTTATTTTTTAAAGCAGAAGCAATAAATTTTGACATAACGAAATCCTTGCTTTGTCTTGGTCCATAAGTATTAAAAAACCTGAAAATAGTATATTCCAGACCATATTCCTTATAAAAAGATTTAAGAAAAGATTCTCCGACATTTTTCACAACAGCATAAGGAATTCTTGAATTAAGAGGAGTAGTTTCTTCATTTTGAGGCAATTCAACGGGTTCACCATATACTTCTGAAGAAGAGGAAAAAAAGACTCTTCTTACTTTGGAATTTTTAGCCAAATTTAAAATATGCTCAATACCGTGAATATCATCAAGCACCCTGACAGGATTATCCTGAGTTCGCTTAACACCAACCAAAGCTGCATAATGAAAGACATAATCAAACCTAAAAGAGTGCATTACTTCAGCAATGTCTTTATAATTATTAACATTAATTTTAATAAAAGTCCAGTTATCTGTATCTGTATGAGGAAGATTACGAGGATTTCCCGTTGAAAGGTTATCTGCAATAACAACATAGTTTTCCTTGTCCATTATCAATCTTTCAGCAAGATAACTACCGATAAAACCGGCACCTCCTGTAACTAAAATGTATCTCATCTATTAATTAATTTTAAATTTTAAATTTTAAATTTTGAATGGTTAATGGTGAACTGTGAATATTGAATTGGTAATATAAAATATTGTAAAAACAGTTCAGGTTAAATCTAAAAGATATTTTCCATAACCGCTATTAAGAAGAGGTTGTGCAAGTTTATCCAATTGCTTTTTATCAATAAAACCTGCACGGTAAGCAACTTCTTCAATACAACCGATTTTCATACCCTGCCTGTCTTCTATTACCTGAACAAATTGAGAAGCCTGGAGCAAGGAAGTGAAAGTGCCTGTATCTAACCAGGCTGTACCTCTACCGAGAATACCAACTTTTAATTTGCCTTTTTCCAGAAAAACCCTATTTACATCAGTAATTTCATATTCTCCGCGTTTACCGGGTTTAATAGATTTAGCTACCTCTACGACAGAATTATCATAAAAATATAAACCTGGCACAGCATAATTTGATTTAGGATTAGCAGGTTTTTCTTCAATAGATAAGGCATTGTTTTTTTTATCAAATTCCACAACACCATATCTTTGAGGGTCAGAGACGTGATAAGCAAAAACAATTCCACCATCAGGGTTATTATTTTCTAATAATAAATTCTGTAAACCTGAACCATAAAAAATATTATCACCCAAGACTAATGCAGCTTTATCCTTGCCAATAAATTTTTCTCCTATAACAAAAGCCTGGGCAAGTCCATTAGGAATTGCCTGAGGAGCATAAGAAAACTTACAACCCAATCCTGAACCATCGCCTAAAAGCCTCTCAAAATGAGGCAAATCTGAAGGAGTTGAAATAATTAAAATTTCCGAAATTTTTGCCATCATAAGAACTGACAGCGGATAATAAATCATAGGCTTATCATAGATAGGCATTAATTGTTTGCTTATAGCGAGAGTAATAGGATATAACCTTGTACCCGAACCGCCTGCTAATATTATTCCCTTCATAATTAATATTTTTTTTAACCTTTTACATTAGTATAAATATAATTAAAAACAATTTTACCCTATTAGTTTTTTCTGATATAATAAAGTTGTTTGTTAGAAATTCATCTATATACAATTGTTTAATTCATTATTTTATATTATTTTAATAAATACCTAAGGTTTAGAGTTTAAAAATTTATTTTTCAATAAAATCGTCTTCGTCAGTAGTAGTATCTTCTTCAATATCTATAATAGGTTTTCTAATTTTTTTATATCTGATGGCTCTGTCAACACCTACCATAAATGAAGGCAAAACAATAAGATTGAAAAAGAGAGCTATAAACAAGCTGATAGAAATAAGCATACCTAAAGCTTTAGTTCCTCCAAAACCGGAAAGCATAAAAATAGAAAATCCCAGAACGAAAACCACAGCAGTATATATCATACTAATACCAGTTTCTTTTATAGCATTTATAGCAGCTTCTTTAATCTTTACATCAAGTATTTTGAGTTCAGACCTGTATTTTGATAAAAATAAAATAGCATTATCAACCGAGATTCCCAGAGCAACGCTAAACACTATTAAAGTTGATGGTTTAATAGGTATCTTAAAAAAGCCCATTATCGCAGAAGTAATAAAAAGCGGTAACAAATTGACAAACATTGCAACAAAAATCATTCTTGGAGATGGAAACACTAAGGACATAATTAAAGAAATAAAAACTACTCCAATAATAACGCTAATAATTAGATTATCAATTAGAAATTTAGTCCCTTGGGCATAAACAATACTATTACCTGTAATTACTACCTTATATTTATCAGGCTTAAATAAAGAGTCAACCAAAGGACGAATTTTATTATTCAAATTATTAATATCCTTCATTTTAAGGTCTTGAGCCTGGACTGAAACGCGGGTAAATCTATTATTTGAATCAATAAAAGAACGAATAACACCTTTATTTTTTGTTAAGTCTGAAGAATAATAAGGAAGAATAAAATTAATTTCATTTTTGTCAGGCAAAACATACATTGAATCATTGCCATTATAAAATGCCTGCTTAGAGAATTTAACAAGCTCAGCCACTGACAAGGGTCTTGAAAATTCAGGAAAAGTATTAATAATTTTTTGAAGACTATCTATTTTTTTTATTGTTTCCAACCTCAGCACACCATTTTTCTTTTTTGTATCAATTTTAAATTCAAAAGGCATTACACCATTAAAATTTTCTTCAAAAAATTTAAGGTCTTTATAAACAATATCATCTGTAGATATATCATCAACGATTTTACCTGAAGATTTTATTTTAATACTTCCGTATAAACAAATAATAATGAATAAACTAAGAATAGTATAAATCAATTTTCTTTTATTTAAAGCAATATTAATTACCTTATCAATTATTTTAATAATAATAGTATTATCAAGGTGTTGAAGTTGTCTGGGTTTAGGAGGCGGTATAAAACTAAAAATAATTGGAATTAACATAAAAGAGAGTATAAACTCAACCATTACATTAAAAGTAGATACTATACCAAATTCTACTAAGATTTTATTAGAAGTAAAAATAAAAGTGGCGAAACCTGCAGCAGTAGTCATATTTGTTATAAAAGTAGCATAGCCGATACGTCTGACTACTCTTGATAACGCTTTGATTTTATTACCATGACTTTTATACTCTAAATGATATTTATTTACAAGATAAATACAATTCTCAATAGCAATCAATATAAGTAAGGATGGCAAGACACCTGTCAGTATTGTAATTTTATATCCGAGCAAAGAAATTGTACCTAAAGTCCAGATAACACTGAAGACAACAACGAGCATAGATGCGATAGCTACATAAAAAGATCTGAAAAATACAACTAAAATCAATACAGCTATAATAAGGAAGATGATTATAAACTTCTTTAATTCAGCTTTAACTTTCTCAGTAATAATAGTCCTGATATAAGGCAAGCCTGAATAGTGGGCTTCAATTTTATATTTAGCAGCAAATTGATTTACTAAGAACTTAACTTCTTCAATTAATTCATATCTTCTTTTATCATTAAGTTTATGTTTATCCAAAGTTAAGCCCATTAAAAAAGTATTAGTTTCTTTATTATAAATCAATCCTTTATAAAAAGGTAAAGAAAAAATAACTTTTTTAATACTATCAACTTCAGTTTGGGTTTCAGGTTTCCTGCTTACTACTTTCTGAAATTCAAACTTTTTAGTAACAACATTTTTTTTAAGATTAAGCATTCTTGAAATAGATACAATTTCTTCAATACCATCAATTTGCTTAATTGCAATATTCAAATCATACCAGTCTCTAAAATTATTTAATTGAAACAAACTGTCATTTTTAATAGCGACATAAAAAACATTACCATCTTCACCAAACATCTTTTTAAAATCCTTATATTCAACAGTTGCAGAGTCTGAATCAGGCAGCATACGCGCCAATTCATAAGATAATTCTACTTTTAAAGCTTTATAAGCCATAAAAGCAGTCAGTAAACAGATAATAATCAGATTAAATATCCTGTATCTTAATATTATTCTAACGAGATATTTCCACATTGAAAATTAAAGATTTAATTTATTGTTGATATAATAAAATGCCTCATTAAAGCAAAAAGTAAAAGATTTTGTATAAATTCGTGGCGAAATTATTATAATTTTTCTATTGTAAAGATAAAAAATATAAATTTGTAGCCTTAATTTTAATTAAAAGCCTTATGAAACACTATTTAACACTGCTATTTAACTGTTGTTTACCTTTAATAATTTTCTCACAAAATTATATACTAACCGATAGTTTAAAAAAAAGAGAAATACTCTTTGCAAAAGAGCACTGTTATCTTTTAATAAATACAAATACAGGAAAAATAAATTTTTCTCAACCTGTTTATACACTCAATTCAAAATGTGAGCAAGCTATACAACGCGCTCCTCAATGGCTTGAAGATGATTTGAGAAGGCAATTTTACTTATTAAGCAAATCCAAACTTGATGGAGATTTTGCTCAGTTAATTCTGGAAGCTACCGATAATATAGTTGATGAAGTTGCTTTTCAGGTAGCAAATATAGCATCAAATATGTTACTTGACACAAGGTTTAGGGCAAATTTAAAACTTCTGATTAAGAATGCCGAGCTGATATATAAAATAGCTGACTCATTAAAATATGTAAAATTAGTTGAATACGGCTCAATGAGTGAACGTAATTATTACACAACTACCAAATACAGAATAAAAAATACTAATGGCGATACTATATGGACAGAAATACCACGCGATATATATTACTGGTATATAGTTCATCCCAAAATTTTTAATGAAGGTGTATATATAAAAGATATGACATCACATATACAGGAACGTACTTATGATTATTTCTGGAGAGAATTTTTGTGGAACAATCCCTCTGAAACAAATAATTATACAAAAGTAAATATGAGTTCAGGCTCATTAAAAATAGACAATATAGACAGATTGGGCGCTTTACTAAAAAAACCAAAAGTGTTATGGGACAGAAAAGAAACCTATTATCTCTTTTTACGGGATTATAAAACTAACGATAATGCACTTGATCTTATTGGCAACTGGGCATCGCGCGCTGTTCCATCCGAGTCCAAAGATCCCCGCCCTATCCAGCCCAACCAGATAGCCTGCTGGCATTACGGAAATTGTGCTGAAGACGCATATCTAACAGGTGCTGCTGCCAGAACCGCACTTATACCTTATATTACAAGAAACACTGCTTGTGAAGATCACCAGTTCGGTGCAATTTATGATAATTTTAATGGTAAAGAATGGCATCATTTTGAATTTTTCTTAGCAGGTTTCAAACAAGGTTCTCAATTCTACGGAATGACCAATATGACAGATGACGGAAATTATAATTTTACTACCTCTTTAGTTGAAGCTTTCAGACCTGACGGTTATTATATAAATCATTCGGGTTATTATAACAAAACCTGCAATCTCACGGTTAAAATAACAGATAAAAACGGAACACCGGTAGATGGCGTATGTGTTATAATATATGCCTCACCCGGTACTTATGGCGGCTCGCCATTTGCCTCAGGCTATTTCTGGACTGACAACTCAGGCACAATAAGTATTGTGGCAGGAGCAGAAAAAGTATATGACTTCACACTTACACACCCAGTATTTGGTGCTTTACCCGGAGGATCTAACATCTATGGTTTAACTGCCGGCGATTATGCAGTAGCAGGCAAAAGCTATTCAAGAACCATTGCTTACTCCGATAAAACAATGCCTATGCTCACTTATTCGGAGCTATCTACACCTTCAGCATATAAAGCATTAGTAGAATTAGAAATTAATTTAAACGAAATTATAACAGGTACACGTTCAACTGATTTTAAAAAGAGCAATTTTCATTTCTGGAAAGATGAAGGCAGTATAGATTTATTTCTATGTAACAAGGAAAATTACAACAAATTTAATTCAGGCCAAACTTTCCAAGCATATAATTATAAAAAAAATATACAATCAAGCCAAATTACTGTTAAAATACCTGAAGCAGGAGAATGGTATATAGTAATGTCAAATAAAACCAAAACTAACAACCTGCAAAATATTGTTGCAAATTGCCAACTATATAATGACACTATCACAGGAATAACAACAATAAATAAAACAACCCTTAATTTACCTGAACAAATAACTGTTTATGATATATATGGAAATTTTATCAGTCCTGTCAATACAAGCCTAAATC
>JAGODS010000116.1 GCA_017998135.1 Bacteroidales bacterium | reverse complement strand
ATATACTTTTCGGTACTATAAGTATGCCATTTACCTTCTATCTTTCCTGCCAAAGCTACCTCTTGATTATATTTCTCTTTCAAATATGGTAATAAATCAAATATCCTTGTTATAGCCATAATTTTTTTATATTTTTAGCAAATATATATATAAATTAAAATATGAGCATCTATAAAACCTCCGTCTTCCCTCTTTTAAAATTAAAAGAGGGTAAGGGTGCAAATTTTATCAGTTTTTAGAAGCACTCATATAATAATTTCACCTTTATATCCTTATTATACCAACCTTGTTAATTTATACCGTAGAATGAGGCTGAAATCAAAAATTGAGAATAACACCATAACCGAGCACAGCGAACTCTTTAGCACCTTTAAAATTATTTATATTGCGAATAATTTATTATGGTGTTTGAAAAATCTGTTTTTATCAGTTCGTAAACCGTTTCAGCGGTTTTAAATATATTTGATAAATAATTCAATTTGCTAAAAAAGCTGCGGGGTTTCCTAAACCTCGCAGGTTTAACCCTTTAATTTATAGTTTAATACGGTATATTTAAAGTAGATATTATATTATATAAATACAAGAAACGCTTCTGATAATATTCTTTGTATTATTATTTTATATATTTTTGCAATAATTCTTCATTAAGAATTACAGAAATATGAATAAAGAAAAATATTTAAACCCTTTTACAGATTTTGGTTTTAAAAAATTATTCGGTGAAGAGCCAAATAAAGATTTACTTATTGATTTTTTAAATCAGGTTTTACGTGATGAGCAGGTTAAAGACTTAACTTATTTAAAAAACGAACAACTTGGACCTTCATTTCCGGATAAAAGAGGTATTTTTGATATCTATTGCGAAAACGATAAAGGCGATAAATTCATTGTAGAAATGCAAAAAGTAAAACAAAAGTACTTTAAAGACCGCAGTGTTTATTATTCCACTTTTCCTATTCAGCAACAAGCTATTACAGGCGATTGGGATTTTCAGCTTAAAGCTATCTACACAATAGGTATTCTTGATTTTGTTTTTGAAGAAGATAAATACAATCCTGATTTTTTCCATTGGGAAGTAAAACTGATGGAAACAACAAAAAAGACAGTTTTTAATGACAAACTCACATACATTTATCTTGAGTTACCTAAATTTAATAAAACTGAAAATGATCTAATTACAAGGTTTGATAAGTGGCTTTTTGTTTTAAAAAATTTGCCTAAGCTTGATAGACTTCCCGCTAAAATGAAAGATACAATTTTCGAGAAATTATTCAAAGTAGCTGAAATATCAAGGTTTGAACCAATTGAAAGAGAAATATATGAAGATAGTTTAAAGGTTTATCGTGATTTAAAAAATACAATTGATACTGCTATTGATGAAGCCTCTATAAAAGCTAAAGAAAAAAATACGATTGAAATTGCTAAAAAATCTTTAAAAGCTGGATTGTCTGTTGATATTATCATAAAAATAACTGGTTTAACCAAAGATTTTATTGAAAATTTAAAAGTTGAATAAAAATTTATAACCCCGCTTTCTTCCGACCTGATTAATTTATAAACTTAAACTAACTTAGTGAATCTTAATGTTCTTAGTGCCTTAGTGGTTATAATTTAAATTGTTTTTTTGCCTGCCATTCTCAACGTTCCTGCGCCTTAGCGGTTAAAATTATTATAGTTTTTAAATTCCTCTTATTGTAAAGCGTGTATTTATTTATTTCACCTCAGTTATTATACGCTTTAATATATTGTATTATTAAACTCCTAAGCGTATTCTAAGGGTAACCTAAGGGTAATCTATGGGATACCTAATTGTTTGGCTTTATTATCAATGGGAAGGCTGTAGTTTTGGGGGTTGAATTAACCCCACTTATCCAATTAACTGTTTTGTATTTGAAATATATCCTCATCATATTTTCATCTATTTTTTGAATATATTAAAATAAGCTGCTTGCCAGATTTCTACTTTATATCATCAAATAATTTATATTTATCAGCTTTAAACATCTGCAAAATTAATATATTTTTGTTTATAATTCACCAAAATTTATCAACAATTTTATTTTTTTGTCAGATTATTTTTTTTATTGTTTTATTTAATTGATTTTTAGGATAATAATAAAAATATTTCAATAAATAATTAACCACTGATAACACTGAGAACACTAAAAAAATATAGAAAGGATTAAACCAGCGGGTTAACAAATATCTTGCAGGTTTTTCCTTTATAGAAGGAAAGTCTTCAGAAAAATAATCCTTATTCAAAGGAAAGCAATTAGTAAGTGCTAATGTGCCGATGGGCTGATGTGCCAATGTGTTAATGTGCCAATGTGTTAATGTGCTAATGTGCTAATGTGCCAATGTGCTGATGTGTTAATGTAAAAATGAGCTAAAAAAATATTTTTATTATCATAATCATAATTATTATAATTTTGCATTTATCATAATCGTATTTAGGATATGGAAAAAGTTTTATTAATACAAAATAAACATTGGTCTGACGGAGCATATAAGAATCTTTATAACAGGCAGATTGTTGATAGTATTCTGAACAAATCGGAATTAAAAGAAATACAAATATTGCTTGGGGTTAGACGCAGCGGCAAATCTACTATTTTTAAACTTTTGATTAATCATCTGATAGAACAGGTTAATCCTAAAGAGATCTTAAATATAAATATAGATGACCCTGTTTATTTTGAGGTTTGGAATAAACCACAGGAATTATATAAAATAATAGAAAGAGCCGAAAAGCTCACAGGAGTTAAAATCAAATACCTATTTCTTGATGAGATACAAAATGTAAGTAACTCGGAAAAATTTATTAAAAGTGTATATGATTCAGAACTTTTTAAGAAAATATATATTACAGGTTCCAATTCGGTTTTATTACAGGGTAATTATGCAAAATTGTTGACAGGCAGATATATTATAGACTTTGTATATCCATTATCATTTAAAGAGCTTTTAAAGGTTAACAAAATAAGTGAAAAGCTGAAACTATATAATAATAAGTCCAAAGTTTTAGTTTTGCTTGATGATATGATTGATTATGGTTCTTTCCCTGAAATAATAAAGATTAAATCCAGAGAACTCAGGCGAGAGCTATTAATCAGTTATTTTGAAGCTATAGTTATGAAAGATTGTATTTTCAATCATAAAATCAGAGAAGCCAGAATGTTAAAAGAGCTTGCTTTTTATCTTGTTTCAAATATATCTTCTGTTTTTTCGTATCTTAGTTTATCAAAAGCAACCTTTCAAAATGAGAATAGTTTGAAAAGTTATGTTAATATACTTACTGATAGTTTTTTACTTTACGAATCAACAAATTTTTCTTATTCCTTAAAACAAAATTCAAAGCCTAAAAGAAAAATATATTGTATTGACAATGGTATGCCTGCACAGCTTGCTTATAAATTTACTGATAATAAAGGCAGATTATTTGAAAACTTAGTTTATACTGAATTAATTAAAAAGGGGTTAGAAGAAATTTATTTCTATAATGAAAATAAAGAGTGCGACTTTATTATTAAAAAAGGAAAAGATTTGATTGCTATACAGGTCGCTTATGAACTAAATGAACAAAATAGGGCAAGAGAAATAAAAAGCCTTGAATATTCAATGGATAAATTAAAAATTAACAAAGCTTATATTATTACTTATAATATAAAGGAAGAATTAAATGACAGAATTGAGGTTGTGCCTTTCTGGTTGTTTTTTTCTGGATTTTATTTTTAAAAAATTGTCAAATAAAATAAGAGTACTTCTAAAAACCCTTTAAAATTTTTACTTTATTCTTACTCCATTGGCTAAAGTCAACTGTAAAATACTCATGATATTCTTGTCTATGCACAAGGGCGTTTAATTTATATATAAAATATTTAAGGGCATCTCTAAATACTAATTTTTTAACACAAAGAGCTCAAAGGACTACCACTAAGAACACAACCGAGCGAAGCGAGCTCATAAGCACCTTTAAAAAATTATTTAGTATTGCTCATAATCAAATCAAGACTTTGTGAACTTTGATTTATCTTTGTGAACTTTGTGGATAAGTGTTTTATAGAATTATTAGAGATGTCCTAATATATTAAATTCTTAGTTTTTATACTCAAAGAAATCAGGAAAATTTGCTGATTTGCCAATTCGACGATGTAACCTCACCCTGACCCTCTCCTAAGAACAAAAAAGGAAATGTACTGATGTACTAATGAAAATAATTAACCACTAAGAAGCACTAAGTACACTGAGAAAATGATTTGATGATCTAATCTATAATTCCTTTCATAGCTTGTGATTTTTCTTGTTTAAACATAGAATTTATAAAGTGGTTTGAGTGGGGATTATATTTTTGATTAGTGTAACAATATATTTATTAATTTTGCGTAATCAATGTATAAGATAAATTTTAAGATAAAATATGCAGGCTAATATACATTGAGTTTTTTCGGATTTATAAACAATTAAATTTTTAAGTTATGAAAAAGATCAGTGTTTTATTGCTAATCCCGGCAATAGTTTTAGTTAGCCTTACAGGTAAGGGACAAGGTATAAAATTTACCGAAGGCAGTTTTGATTCTGTTAAAGCTAAGGCATCTAAAGAGAAAAAAAATATCTTTATAGATGCTTATGCAGACTGGTGCGGTCCGTGCAAACATATGGCTGCTACTACTTTTAAAAACGACACTGTCGGCGATTTCTTTAATAAACATTTTATTTGCTATAAAGTAAATGTAGATAATGAGTTTGGTTCTATGTTTAGCAGGGCATATAAAGTATATGGTATTCCCGCCTTACTTTTTCTTGATTCAAGAGGCGAATTGCTCCACAGAGGCGTTGGTATGAAAAATGTTAAGGATTTTATTGAACTTGGAAAGACTGCCCTTGACTCTAATCAAAGGTTTTCTTACTGGAAAAATGAATATGATAAAGGAAACCGTAAGCCTGAATTTATAAGAAAGTATTTAGATTTCTTATTAAAGGCAGGTATGGAGGCTAATGAGATAGTTGACTGGTATTTTGCTATGGTTAAAGGGGAAGATTTGCTTAATAATAATAATATTAAACTGATTACAAATTGCCTTAATAATGTTAATTCGGAGGTTTTTAATTATTTTGTTGAAAATAAAGAAAAATTCGGTAAAATATGCACAGATACAATTTATTATTATGATGCTAATGATAATAAGAAAATTTTAACAGGGCAAAAATATATTGATTATATTATTAACTCAAAATTTTTATTTGGATTATATAATGCGCTTCGCAATAATGACTGGAAATTATATGATAAATTGTATGAAAAGATTAAAAACTCAAATATAGATGATAAGGAATCACTTTTGTCAAAGATGGATATTAATAAATATCAAAAAAATAAGGACTGGAATAATTATATAAAGGCTATTGATAAATATTTAGTTAATTACGGCTGGGATAAAATTGATGACCTTAATAATTATGCCTGGAGTGTTTATGAGAATTCTAAAATTACCAATAAAGCGGATATAGAACTGGCTGTTAAATGGGCAAAGAGATCTGTTGAATTAAATAGTCAATATTACAATAATGATACTTATGCAGCTATACTATATAAAGCAGGTGGAGACAGAAAATTGGCGATTAAACACGCCAAATTAGCCATTGAACTCGGTAAGAAAGACGGGATAGATGTTTCCACTACTGAAGAATTACTGGAAAAATTGAAGAAAAAATAATGTGATGATGTAACCTCACCCTAACCCTCTCCTAAAAACAGGAGAGGGAATCAAAACCTAACCCTCTCCTAAAAAACAGGAGAGGGAATCAAAACCTGACCCTCTCCTAAAAACAGGAAAGAAAATGTGCTGATGTGAAATATATATTTTGATTATCATTATCATACTGAACTCTAACAGGTTAAAAAAATCTGTTAGAGTTCAGCACTTTTTATTAATAATCCTTAACCTGAATAATTCATACAAAAATGTTACTAATTAGAGTTTCCCGCAGATAACGCAAATAAACGCAGAAAAAATTAATATCAGCGAAAATCTGCGAAATCTGCGGGAGATGTATTTTTTGAAAAAATTCATGAATTAATCAGGTTAACAACGTTATGAATTAATCAGACTTTTAATAGCAGAAATCAGGTCTGACATATTGTTAATTATTTTATCAGCTTTATCAAAAGCGCCTGATAAATTATTTTCATTAAAATAGATGGTGAACATACCTGAATTTTTAGCTCCGGCTATATCTTTATTATAATCATTACCTATCATAATACATTCAAAAGGCTGGCAGGATAAATTATTACATATAGACAAAAAAAACTGAAGGTCTGGTTTTTCAAAGCCTAAGTCTTTGGATGTAAAAAAATAATTAAAATATTTAGCAGCGTCAATACGTTGCAATGCTCTAATCATAAGTCCTGTATCAGATTCGCCTGCATTAGAAGCTAAGCAGGTAATAAATCTGACAGATAGTATTTTTAATTGCTCTTCAAGACCTGGTATCCATTCAACAAAATCCCAGTTATACATTGGTCCTGTTTTGTAAGGAAAATCCCGCATAACAGTATCTCCCCAGTCAAAAATTAAAACTTTAATCATCATTAAAATAACTTAAATTATTTTTGCAAATTTCTAAAAATCATTTAAACCTGGACTAAATTTATTAATTTTGACGATTAATTTTTTAACAACTCTTTATGCTTAGCCATTTATATATAGAGAATTATGTATTAATTGACAAGATTGATATTGATTTTTCAAAAGGCTTATCAGTTATATCAGGAGAAACAGGTTCGGGTAAATCAATTTTACTTGGGGCGCTTGGGTTAATATTGGGACAAAGAGCTGATACTCAGGTTTTATTAGATAAAAATAAAAAATGTATTATAGAGGGACATTTTAATATTAAAAACTATAATTTGTCTGACTTTTATAATAATAATGAGTTGGACTATGAAGAAAACACAATATTAAGACGCGAAATAAATAATAAGGGTAAATCAAGGGCTTTTATAAATGATACGCCAGTTACATTAAATCTTATGAAAGAACTGGGAGAACGGTTGGTTGACATTCACTCGCAACATAAAACCCTTGAGATAAATGAATCTGATTTTCAGTTGGCTGTCATTGACGAATATGCCAATAATAAGTCCTTGCTAAAAGAATACAGAATAAATCTGGCAGCATATAAAAAATTGATTTTACAATATAAAGAACTGGAAGAAAAAACAAGACAGGCAAAAATTGAGAGCGATTACTGGCAATTTCTTTTCAATGAACTTGATAATGCTGAGATAAAAGAAGGCGAACAGGAAGAATTAGAAAAAGAATTAGAAATACAAAACAATGCTGAACTAATAAAAAAACAACTTTTTGAAGCAACAAACTATCTGACTGAATCAGAAAACAATATTGAAGGTACTTTATCAATAATCATTAATAACTTAAACAAACTCGGAAATAGTCTGACTTCAGTTCAGGATTTCAAACAAAGAATTGAAAGTGCAAGAATAGAATTAAGTGATATTTCTAAAGAAATGGGAATCATTAATGACAAGATAAATTATAACCCTGAAAGAATTAATCATATAAGTGAGAATCTGGATTATATATATCATTTGCATAACAAACATAATGTTAAAACTATTTCTGAACTTATTGAAATAAAAAATCAACTTTCAGATAAGCTCAACAATATCAT
>JAGODS010000115.1 GCA_017998135.1 Bacteroidales bacterium | reverse complement strand
AAACTTTAACATTCAACATTCAACATTCAACATTCAACATTCAACTTATGGTAATATTTCCTAAGATTGATGAAAAGATAAATATATTCTGGTTTCGTAGGGATTTGAGGCTGGTGGATAACACAGAGCTTTACTATGACTTACGTAGTAGTTTGAAGTTATTACCAATATTTATTTTTCATAATGATATTTTAAATAAAATTGAAGATAAGACTGACAGGCGTGTTGATTTTATATCTCAGGCTATTGAGAAAATTCAGAATATATTAATTTCTTTTAATACTTCTTTAGTTGTAATGAATGGGGGACCTGTTGAATGTTTTAAACAATTACTCCTGCATTATGAAATTAATAATGTATTTGCTAATGAGGATTATGAACCTTACGCAATAAAAAGAGATAGTAATATTAAAGACCTGCTTAGTGATAAAGGAATTAATTTTAATCTTTATAAAGATCAGGTTATTTTCAGTAGCAAGGAGATATTAAAAAAAGATAACAAACCTTACACAATTTTTACTCCATATTCAAAGCTATGGCTCAATAAATTTAAAACTAATTTTATTGAAAGAAATACTTCCGAAAAGCTCCTTAATAATTTTATTAATATAGGTAAATTAAATCTGATAAGTCTTAAAGAATTGGGTTTTAAGAAGACAGATTTTATTTACACAGAACCTGAAATAGACGAAGCAGTTATATTAAATTATCATAAAACAAGAGATTATCCTTATCGTAATGGTACTACTAATTTAAGCCCGCATTTAAGGTTTGGCACGATAAGTATCAGGAAATTAGTTGAAGCAGGGTTGAATTTGAATCAGCATTGGTTAAATGAGCTTATCTGGAGAGAATTTTTTATGCAGATATTAGCTAATTTTCCACAAGTTGTTACTTCTTCATTTAAATTAAAGTATGAAAGGATAAAAAGGCGAAATAATGAAGAAGAATTTAAAAGATGGTGCAGCGGAGAGACCGGTTATCCGCTTGTAGATGCGGGAATGCGGCAACTAAATCAAACAGGTATGATGCATAATCGCGTCAGGATGCTTACAGCCAGTTTTCTAACTAAACATCTTCTGATAGACTGGCGCTGGGCTGAGGCATATTTTGCCAATAAATTGCTTGATTATGAGCTGTCATCTAATAATGGTAATTGGCAGTGGGCTGCTGGTTGCGGCTGTGATGCAGCTCCATATTTTAGGATATTCAACCCCGAACAGCAAGCCAAACGTTTTGACCCCCAAGCTATTTATATTAAAAGATGGGTGCCTGAATATCTTAGTCCCGATTATACAAAACCTTTAGTTGAGCATAAATTTGCAGTTCAAAGGGCTATTAATGCATATAAAGAAGGTATTTCTGAAAGTTTATAATATAATTTGACATTAAACCTTATAAGTTTTCTGCTAAACTCTTTGCTAAAAAGACAAACTTTTTTGGAGGTAATATCATATTTATAAAAAAAGATTAATTTTGCAGTTTAAATTAATTAATGATAATTGTATGAAAAATATAAGAATTACAAAGGGTTTTTTATTTATTATTTCTTTAATTTTCTTTGCTGCCATATTCAGGCTTATTCCACACTGGCCTAATTTTACTCCTGTTGCGGCTATAGCTATTTTTAGCGGAGCATATATAAACAAGAAGTATCTTGCAATAATGATTCCTTTATCGGCTTTATTTTTAAGTGACCTTATATTAGGTTTTCATAATACTATGGTTGCGGTATATATTTCTTTTGTTTTAACCGTTTCTATTGGCTTTCTTCTTAGTAAAAATATTAAAATTATTAATATATTAACAGCTTCTGTTGCAGCTACTGCTTTATTCTTTTTAATAACCAATTTAGCAGCCTGGTATGCTAATCCTATTTATTCACAAGACTTCAAAGGTTTATTATTCAGTTATTATATGGGCTTACCTTTTCTGATTAATAATCTGCTTGGTGATATGTTTTTTACTTTTGCTCTCTTCGGCTCTTTTTATTTCGCTACAAGCAGGTACCCTCAATTAGCCAAAATTTAACTTTTTTTCTATTTTTATTGTTTTGTAACATTTTATCAGATAAATCGTATAAGTTTATTTGAGATTAAATTGTAATTTTACAAATATGAGACAATTAAAAATTACAAAACAGGTTACAAACAGGGAAGTAGCATCCCTTGATAAATACCTTCAGGAAATTAGCAAAGTTGAACTTATTTCGTCTGAAGAGGAAGTGTTGCTTGCCCAGAAAATAAAAACAGGTGATAAAGCAGCTCTTGATAAACTTACAAAAGCTAATTTACGCTTTGTGGTTTCGGTTGCTAAGCAATATCAAAATCAGGGCCTTACTCTTTCAGACTTGATTAACGAGGGTAATTTGGGCTTAATGAAGGCTGCTGAGCGCTTTGACGAAACCAAAGGGTTTAAATTTATTTCTTATGCTGTCTGGTGGATTAGGCAGGCTATAATGATCGCAATTGCCGAACAGTCGCGAATTGTTAGATTGCCTGCTAACAAGATAGGCACAATTAATAAAATCAATAAAGCTTCTGCTGAGCTTGAACAAAAAAACCAGCGTAAACCTAATAATAAGGAAATTGCTGATATGCTTGAAATCTCTGAAAATGATGTTAAAGATTCTATTGGTAATGCTGCAAGATACTTATCAATGGACGCTCCTCTTGTTCAGGATGATGATGTTACCCTTTATGATGTGCTTGGTTCAAACGAAAACAAAACTCCCGAGCAAAACCTTCTTTACGATTCGCTTGTCCTTGAAGTAGAAAGAGCTATAAGTACTCTTACTCAAAAAGAAGCTGAGGTACTTAGATTTTATTTCGGGTTAAATGGTAAGTCCCCTCTTACTATTGATGAAATTGGAGAGAAGTTAGGGCTATCAAGAGAGAGAGTCAGGCAAGTGAAGGAAAAAGCTATTAAAAGACTTAAAATAACTTCAAGAAGTAAAATTTTAAAAACTTATCTCGGGTAAATACCCAATACCCAATACCCAATACTCAATACTCAATACTCAATACTCAATACTCAATACTTCAACATTAAGCATTCAACATTCAAAATTCAAAATTAAGCATTAATACCCAATATGAATCATCTAATCGCTCCATCCTTACTTTCCGCTGATTTTTCAAATCTGAGCAAAGATGTAGCAATGCTTAATCAAAGTCTTGCCGACTGGTTGCATATAGACGTAATGGACGGGGTATTTGTTCCAAACATAAGTATTGGATTTCCTGTTATCCGTAGTATAAAAAAAATATCAACCAAGCCTTTAGATGTTCATTTAATGATAATAGAGCCTGAGAGATATTTACAGCAGTTCAGGGATGCAGGGGCGGATATTATAACGATTCATTATGAAGCTTCAATTCATTTGCACCGTAGCATATATAAAATTAAGGAAGCCGGGGCAAAAGCCGGTGTTGTTCTTAATCCGCATACTAAGGTTGAACTTATTGAAGATATTATAAATGATGTGGACTTGGTATTACTTATGTCCGTTAATCCTGGTTTTGGCGGGCAGAAATTTATAGAAAACGCGTTTAATAAAATCAAAACACTAAAAACAATGATTATTAGTAAAAATTCTGCTGCATTGATACAGGTTGATGGTGGAGTTGATTTAACTAATGCTAAAAAATTGCTTAATGCAGGTGTTGATATTTTAGTTGCAGGTAATGCTATTTTTTGTTCTTCCAATCCTTCCCAAACTATCTCTGATTTAAAGATGCTCTGACAGTTTTAATTAGGTCATTTTATTGTTAATATTTAAAAAATTATTTGCGTATATCTATTTATTTATATTTTTGCAAAAAAATAACTTTTAATTTTAATTATATGATAAAGAATTACACTCTATTAATTATTTTACTCTTTATTTTTTCATTAAAAAGCATTATAGCACAGAATGTCGAATTTAATGAATTGAGTTTTCCTGATAAGAAAAAGGAATGCCGCAGGGCTGTCGGTAATATTAATAAAGCTGATGAGTTGCTTGCTTCCGGTGCCGGTAAATATCAACTTGCAATACCTTATTATTTAAAAGCAAATTCTTTTAATCCCAATAATGCTTTATTAAATTATAAGTTAGGTGTTTGTTATATGAATACTTATGAAAAGTATAAAGCTGTTCCTTACCTTGAAAAAGCATACCAGCTTAATAAAGCAGTAAAAAATGATATAGCTTATCAAATGGGACAAGCATATCATTATAATTACGAATTTGATAAAGCCATTGCCAAATATTCGGAATATCTTAAATCTCTGAGTTCTTTTGATAAAGATGCCAATGGTCCGAAAACTGAGAAACGAATACAGGAATGTCGTAATGCCAAAGAAATTATGCGTGTTCCTGTCAATGTCAGAATAAAAAACGTTGGCAGCCTGGTTAATACAGAATATAGAGATTATAGCCCTATTGTTAATGCAGACCAGTCTATTATGTTTTTCACTTCAAGGCGTCCTAATACTGTTGGCAAGCGGATAGCTACTTACGACGGAATTTATTATGAAGATATTTATATAACATACAATAAGGATACTATCTGGGAAACTCCAAAGCATCCGAGAAAACCTTTAAATACCAAAGTCCACGATGCTATCGTCGGCGTTTCTAAAGATGGTAAAACGCTTTTAACATATAAGGTTACTCCCAGAGATAATGGCGATATTTATATATCAAGACTCAAAGAAGATAAATACACTAAACCCAAAAGACTTAACAGGAATATAAATACTGAATATCACGAGACTTCAGCTTCTATGTCGCCTGATGGTACTACACTTTATTTTGTCAGTGATAGACCAGGAGGTTATGGAGGTGCTGATTTATGGTATTCTGTCAAGGATTCCAAAGGCGACTGGGGCAAACCGGTAAATATGGGCAATACTCTTAATACATCATTCAGAGAAGAAGGTGTTTTTATGCAGGCAGACGGAAAAACTCTTTATTACAGTTCTGAAGGGCATAATTCTATGGGAGGACTGGATATATATGTTACTACTTTTGAAAACGGTAAATGGACTGCTCCCAAAAATATAGGTTTTCCTATCAATACGCCTGAACACGACGTGTTCTTCTCTATCACTGAGGATGGGAAGCACGCCTATTATTCTTCTGCTCAAAAGGGAGGTTATGGCGAACTGGATATTTATGAAATTCTGTTTCTTGATTCTAAAATTAATATTATTGCATTCAGGGGTAAAGTCCTTGATGCTGATACTAAAAAACCTCTTTGTTCTAAAATTACAATTAGGAACAGTATAACAGGTAAAGTTGTTGATACTCTTAATTCCGATTGCAGATCAGGTGATTTTTATGCTAAGGTTACAAAGGGCATCCCTTACACTTTAAATATTGAATCTCCGGAATATTATTTATATACCGAAAATGTCCCCAAAGATAAAGATGTTAATAAAGTTATTTATCTGAAAAAGCTCAAACCCTTGCAACCTAAAGGTTATGTTTTCGACAAACAGACTAAAGAACCTGTTTGCGCCGATGTTACTATAAAAGATAAAGAAACTAACAAAACCGCAGATTCGCTTCGTTCAGATTGTAAAACAGGCGAGTATTCATCTCCTCTGCCTATAGGTAAACCTTATGAAATTATTGTTACTCACCCCGAATACATTCCTTATAAGGAAAATATAAAACCTGACCAGGATGTTAACAAAATAATTTATATTGAAAAACGCCGTCCTCAGGAAACTGTCGGTTATGTTTATGATGCAGTTACCAAAGAACCTGTTTGCAATGCTGATGTTATTGTTGCTAATTTCCAGTCCAAAGCCAAACTTGAAAGTCTTAAATCTGATTGCCAGACAGGTCTCTATCAATCTAAAGAACCTAAAGGGAAAAAATATAAATTAGATGTAATTCATCCTGAATATATCCCTCATACTGAAAACATAGAGCCTTCTCAGGATGTTAATAAAATAATATACCTCTATAAACCCGAAGCTCCCAAACCTGAATTAACAAAGGGTACTGTTTATGACGACGAAACCAAACTGCCTGTATGCAATGCTGATGTTAATGTGAAAAATATGGACGCAGCTGCTTCTGCACCCGAAAATCTTAAAAGCAATTGCCCTGACGGTAAATTCCAGTCCAAACAGCCTAAAGGTCCTAAATACGAATTGACTGTTAATCATCCTGATTATTTGCCTTATAAAGAACCTCTGCAACCGGGACAAGACCCTAATAAAGACGTTTATCTCAAGAAAAAACCTTTACCTTTGATACCCGGCACTGTTTATGACGACGAAACCAAACTGCCTGTTTGTAATGCAGATGTTAATGTGAAAAATATGGACGCAGCTACTTCAGCACCCGAAAATCTTAAAAGCAATTGTCCTGACGGTAAATTCCAGTCCAAACAGCCTAAAGGACCTAAATACGAATTAACGGTAATTCATCCCGACTATCTGTCTTATAAAGAACCTATACCTGCTGGCGAAAATCCTAATAAAGACGTTTATCTCAAGAAAAAACCGCCTTTGCCTGTTACTGAGGGTGTGGTTTATGATGCTGATACCAAAGAACCTGTCTGCGATGCTAACTTAGATGTTAAGAATGCAACAACTAAACAGTCAGTTGATAAACTTAAAAGCGGCTGTCCTGATGGTAAATATCAAACCAAAGCTCCCAAAGGTCCTAAATATGAACTCGTTGTTACACACCCTGATTATATTCCTCTGACCGAACCTGTTAACCCCGGACAAGATCCTAACAAGATTATTTACATTAAGAAACTGCCTCCACCTGTTCTTACTTTTGGTAATGTCTATGATGTAGATACTAAAGAGCCTGTATGTTCAGATGTGATTGTTAAAAATGCTCAGACTAAAGTTGTTGTTGACGAGCTGAAAACGGATTGTCCTTCAGGTCAATTCCAGTCTAAAGCCCCCAAAGGTAAAAAATATATTCTTTATGTCAATGCTCCTGATTATATTCCTTATGAAGAAAGCATAAATCCAGGGCAGGATGTTAATAAAGTAGTTTATATTAAGAAAATAAGCGCTGCTATAGCTGAAGGTAAGCTATTTGATATAAAGGCTGCTAAATCCTTTGTTTTACCTGATATTCTTTATGACTTAGATAAATTTAATATCAAACCGCAATACGAAGATTCACTCAACAGTCTTATTAATACTATGCGGGCTTTCCCCAATATTGTAGTAGAACTCGGCTCTCATACTGATATTAGGGCTTCGGATGCTTATAATGAAAAGCTATCATTCAACAGGGCTAAAGCAGTTGTTGATTATCTTATTTTAAAAGGGCTTGATCCCGCTCGTCTTGTTGCAAAAGGCTATGGCGAAAAATACCCTCGTGTTCTTGACAGAGATAGATATGTGATGAGCTGCAACAAAAAGTTTAAGTTTGAGAAAGGAACCCAAATGACTGAAGCATATATTATGGCTCTTCCCGGTGGTAAATGCGAAATGGAAGCCGCTCACCAGCTTAACAGGCGTACCGAATTTAAAGTTCTACGCGAAGATTATGTTCCCGGACAAAAACAACAAACTCCTGTCAAAATTGACGTCATAAAAAAATAATAGTTTAGACAGATTAATTCTAAATAAAAATCCTTAGCTTTTCCTTAAAGCTAAGGATTTTTTTTATAGTGTATAATATTATTTGATTATTAACCTTAGTATAAAACTTAAATTCCTTATATATCAACCTTATTAACTTATTTTAATAAGGTATATTTTGTTTATTTCATTGCTTATACTAAGGTTTATAAGG
>JAGODS010000114.1 GCA_017998135.1 Bacteroidales bacterium | reverse complement strand
CTCTATAAAGGTAGAAATATCCTTAATAACCTTTTCATTTCCATTATCATCACGTTCAATAATAATAACTCCATTCTTTATATCTCCATATTTCTGACGTATCCATAAACCGAAACCTGCAAGAGTGGTAGTAATTGTAGGAATATGAAAAGCCAAACTTTCAAGAGGTGTATATCCCCAAGGTTCATAATAGGATGGAAAAACGCTTAAATCAAAGCCTATCAGTAACTCGTAATAATTCAAATTAAAAATACCATCTATCCCATTTAGATAGCAAGGAACAAAAATAACTTTTACTTTGTCTTCGGGCAGGTTACGCAATTTATTCTCTTTCAATCTTCTTATTATAGGGTCGTTTTCGCTACCCTCCAACCAGTGTGTAAGATAAAAATCAGTTATAGGATTAGTAAAGTCTGTATTTTCCATCCTGTCAATCAATTCCTGTTTTGGACCTTTGTTATTGGCAGGTACAGTTAGATAAGCGACGATTTGCTTTCCAGCGTTTCCGTTGCGGTTAATTTCTCCAAGAGCATCAATAAAAAGTTCTATTCCTTTATTTCTAAACTCATAACGACCACTGTTAATAAGAAAAATAGTATTATCATCTATCTTCTGGTTAAGAAAAGCAGAAGTAACTTTTTCTAACAGTTGTCTTGCGCTTTTTCTTTTATGCTCAAAGTCTGATTCTTCAGGAACAAAAGCTGCTTCAAATCCATTAGGAGTAATAACATCAGGGCTACGATGCAGAAACTGGGCGCACTCTTTAGCAGTAATTTCGCTCACTGTTGTGAAGCAATCGCAGGCTTGTGCCGACAACTTTTCCAAAGAATGCTTAGCTGTTGTATTATAGTTTTTAGCAATAAGATCTGCATTATACTGGTTAAGGTCTCTATAAAGATGAAGATTATTACCTGCTATAGTTCTCCCTGCGACTGTAGCGTGTGTTGTAAAAATAAGTCCGACCTGCGGCACCCTGTCTTTTAAATAAAGGACGCCTGTACCTGTCATCCATTCGTGAAACTGCGCTACGATTTTGTCCGAAGCCGTAAGATTATATTCGTAAAAACTTTCTATTGCTTTAGCGGCAGCATAACCAAACATAGCAGGCTCTATATAATCCCAGGCTCCGGCTATAGAATCTAATTTATATTTCTCCCAGTATTCCTTAAAAATCTCATCTTTATTAACAAAATAATGGGTAAAATCAACAAGAATAACAATAGGATTAGAAGCTATATTCCACCTTCCAATTTTAAGACGTAAACCTTCTTTGGCAGCTTGCTCGCGCCAACGCCTGAAAAGGTAATTATCCTCGGTAAATTCAGGATTCTGATGTGTTTCCTTCCAGACATCAGGTCCTATTAATATATAATTATCATTTAATTCTTTATGAATACTCAATGCTTTGGTTGAAATAACAGTATGTATGCCTCCAACTTTATTGCATACTTCCCAACTTACCTCAAACAAATAATCCGGATTTATATGTTTAATTTCTGCCATAATTCATTTTAATTATTAAGTATTTTAATTACTTATAAATATTGGGCTAAAGCCCGATTGTCAAGAGTAATCTTATTCCACGACCTAAAGGTCGTGGCTATTAAAAATTTGTCAAGAGTAATTTTATTCCATCTAAAGGTCGGGACTATTAAGATCGGGGTTATTAAAAATATTGATTTATAATACATCTTCAAAATTTGTGAATTAATCAGATTAAGATTGCCTGTAAAAACTTAGTTAGGCGAAGCATTAAGGCTTCGTAATTTTTTATAGTTTAATAATAGGCTCATTTTCAGTTATAATTATTAGGATCTTTAGGATAAGATTTTGTATTTTTAGAATGTTCTTTGCGTTAAACAAGTAGAAACACCTAAAATTATCCATTATTTAATTAATTTTATGCAAAAATATATATAAATTGGGAATTTGAACATAATTTTTAAATTAATTTAGGTATAATCTTTAACCTTAATTATTTATAAATATTGGGCTAAAACCCGATTGTCAAGATAATTTTAATACTATTAAGATCGGGGTTATTAAAAATATTGATTTATAATACATCTTTAAAATTTGTGAATTAATCAGACTAAAAATAAATTGAGAAAATTGACTTTATTCCCTATTCACAATTTTTCTGAGAAATTCGTTCTTACGGCGGTCAGTGCTAATATAGTAACTATATATATCCTGTGATCCTTTAGCTTTGAGTTTTCTATTATCGGCTTTGGTCTCTGTAATGGCTTTATTGAAATCTGCATTGGATGAAATCGCAGACATTAGATGTTTGCGACAGTCATATTCAAAATAAAACCAGTCATTTGGTGTCAATTCAATATAAAAATAAAGTTGGTCTCCAGTTTTACGTTTTTGCAGTGCTATATAACCATCAACATATTTATTGATTTGCTCTCTATACATATTTCCAATAGCAATAGGACCGCTTGAAATAAAAGTTCTGGTTTCAGGTTGCCATTTAAGTTTTAAATCAGTCAGAATAAATGATTTTCTTAGCTCGGAAGGAATACGTTTGGCACCGATACCGAGACTAAGTTCAGAAATCAATTTGGCAGCTTCTTTTGTACCTAAAATTTCGCCTAAAGTTTTTGAGTATTTGTCAGTTAAAATATCGGCTGCTTTTAAATCAGCTTTGGCAGCAATACTTTGCTGAATAATATCCATACATCTATCATTAAAGTGAAAATCAAATAACACAACCAAGTCATAGAGCATAGAATCTGGTATAAGAAAATGTTTAGAATAACCGTAAGCATCAAAATTCACCCTGCCAAAATCACTACCAAAACCTATTTTACCCTCGGCGATAAGCAAGCAATTATTACGATTAAGCGATATATAGTTGCCGGGCAATGAAAATGTTTTGAGCTTATCAACTGAAGCAAGCCTATATTCAGAACTTTCTTTATCATAGATAAGGTAACCGTCTGCGGAGAGTAGTATTGAATCTTTCTCATTATACAATGGCCTGAAAAAAGATGAATACAACGCTGCAGTATCGGCAGAATATAAAATCCCGTTATAAATCGGTTTATTATAATTATCAAGCGGCCTTTGAATGACAGGTATCATTATATCTTTTGGTTTTATAGGCGCTTTAAACCTAAAAGAGCGGTTAAGAGTGTCGCAGGGAATAAAAATCTTAGCTGTACCATCAAAAACAAGGTACTCATCGCTGGCACTTAAATAGGTTTTACCTGTAAAGCCAAACTCATCACTTAGCTTAAAGAAATCTTCTTTATGAATAGTGCCTGTTCCATAAGTTTTCTTTGATGAGTCAGTAGCTACTTTTTCAAAATTTATCACATATTTTTTATTATTATCGTCTATATAATTATAAAATCCTTTAGCGTTATAGCTATTTTTAGCTAAAACATTGGTAGAAGCTTTAAAAATCCTGTGATATCTGGTTGTAACATTGGCGAGTATTTCAGAATTTTCAAGAGTTTTCATCTCTGCTTTTTTAAGCACAGTAACCTCCTCATCAAAAGGATAAATCCTCGCATCTGCAACATTGATATATTTTACCCCTTTAGCATATATTATATTATGCCTCAGGTTATAAATAGCATTAAGCGAATAAAACTCAAGCGAATCCTGATCGGGATGGGTTGAAATAAAACGAGAACCTGATAACTCAACATCAGCATCCTGATCAGTAATAGCTTTATTTTGCGATTCAACACCTTTTCTGCCTTCTGATAAAGCTATTTCATCCTTATCCATATACCAATCAAACCTGTCCATATAACAAATATACATATTTATTGGAAATTCCACCTTTGAGCCGCCACCATTAGATTTAAACTCCCCTTTTTTTGCATCAAAATCTATATGAGCCTTATAATTATATGTAATAAATGCCATTTCAGAAAGGTTATAGGCTTTCATACTAAAGTCTGCGGTATCCGAATCAAAGACCCTGTTTTTATATTTGAAAAGATCAGCAGTAATCTGTGCATCTCTAAAATCCATCTTTCCAGAGCCGTTCAAACCATCAGGCTTTAAAAATAATTTACCGCTTAATTTGGTTTCTTCTGCATACATCAAAAGAGGGCTGGTTCTGGATTCTACATTCATCAAATCTTTATAAGGCAACCAATGAATATAAGCACCGGTGCCTTTAACCATAGGGAACTCAACATCTTCTTTTTGTTGTACAACTTCAAAAGATTGGGCTAAAGTATTCATAGAATCAGGAAAAAACATTAAATCCTGAGATTTGGTAATAGAAGTTACATAATTAAGAGTTCCTTCTCCTCTCAACCCCTGGTTGCTTAGCTTTACAAGGTTAAAATATGTACCTTTATCTCCATAAACATTATAACCTTTCTCAGGTGCTGTTTTAATGAAGCCTAAAGAATAATCCTTTTGAACTTTTAAGGGCTCTTCTAAGTCAGGAAAAATACCTGCAGACCTAAGAAAACCCTTATAGGCTAAGTTTTCTGTACTAAAATCGTCAAGACTATCAAGAGAGAATGGATATATTTTATAGTAAAACTTCTTCCTGTCATATATACCATTAAAAATATATTTTTTATCAAAATAAACATAAGAATCGGTATAACTATTAAATATAGGAAAGTCTTTAAAAGGTCGCAAACCTGATTTATTTTTTGAATTATCAATTTCAAGATTACCACTTATTTGCTCAATAACATTTCTTACCCTGACAAGCTTGTACCTCCCTTGTTCGTCTTTCTCAAAGCTTTTTACCATAAAAGTAAGAGAATCAACCTTAGGAAGGTCTATTTTAAAGCTATCGTATCTAAATAAAAAATTTGAGCCAAAGAAATCAAATAATCCTGCATGTATCCTGCCATTAAAAATAAAATCCCTGTTTTGTTTAACAGTTAAAATCTGGTTTTTAGGATATATGAATACTTTTTGAGAATCACTAAGGGAAACTCTTTTAACTCCTCGTAAAACAAGGTCAAAATTATTAAGGTTCAATAAGGCATTACTTTTTTTATCTGCAACAACTGAATTAAACTGTATAACGTCATAATCCACTTTTCCCTTACGCGAATCAAGGTAATGAAACAACCTTTCTTTTATTATTATCTTTTCCTCATCAAGCTGGTAAATGATAAAACCCATATTTGCTATGTCAAGAAGCATTGCTTTGGTTTGAGCAATAGATTTTCTTAAAAATCTTGCATACTCGTCTGTATAAAATTCTTTTGTTTTATTCTTTTGCGAAAATTCCCTTAATTCAGCCAACGGATTACTATCGTCAATACCCTGAATTTTAAAATATCTCTGTTCTGTAAAAAAATTAAATGATTCAAAAGTAGCATCACTTGCTATACCCGGACCCTTAATCATTTCCATATTAACCGTATCCCTGTCAGTTTGCCAGTACATTGCTTCAAAGTACATATCCAACTTATGAAAAGAGTTAAAATAAGGACTTAAAGTAGAACCTCCTTCATATCTTAAAAAAGACAATTCATTACTGCGGGCTATATATTTCATTCGTAAACCGGGATGATAGATAGAATCCTTATCCAAATAAATTGAAACAGAAGCCATATCTGCAGCTATTCTCTCCTTGCTGATAGAAAATTGTTGCGACCTTAGTATTATCAGGTTTTTATTTTTTCGATTAAAAAAAAGCAAGGCTTCTTTTGATTTTTCTCCCTTACCTAACATTCTACCACCATATAGCGAAAAACCTCCTTCGTAACTTATATTCTTAAAAATATTTTCTATTTTTATTCTTTTACTATAAGAATCAAACCTCGGATACGAAGCTTTTTCTTCATTAACATCAGCTAAAACTTTTTCCTCAAGCTTACCGCTCATAGCTTTTTCAAAATAAGCTTTATGATAAAATTTAACAGTATCAGCAGAATATTTATAATATTTTAGATTTATCTTATATTTATTTAATATAGCATAAACCGAATCTTCATTATAACCGGCTCTTTTCCAGTTTACTTTACCTCCTTTACCTATAAATAAAAAATTTAGCGGATAAAAAAAACCATTTGCTTCTGAAATATAAGCACTATCTTTATTAGCATAACATATAAGAGTAATATCCTTAAATGCAAAATAAGGCACCGAGTCGTATTCAAAACTAAAATTCGCTTTATCTGAACGCCAAATTGTTGTTGAGGATTTATATAGTATATTATCTTCAAATAGAATATAGCAGGTTTGAATAAAATTAAGAAAATCCCTGCTTTTAGATCCATTTATAACTGATTTAAGACTTTGATGAAATTTATCAGAATACTCTGTTAATTTATTTTTTGATTTTATTAAAAATAAGGTATTAAAATAATTATAAAAATGAGGAAAAGGCTTCATTTTTTTCTTAAGCATCAGGTTACAGGTCAAAATAATTATTTTTTGTTGTTCTTTGCTAAAAGCTCCGTTATTCCACTCATTAGTGAAAGTCTCTAAAAAAATTTTAGCTTGCTTTTTATCTTCTTTATTGTCTATCTGTTCAAAAAAATCTGTAAATTCCTTTATAAAAATATCAGGTATTTCTGAGAAATATTTTATTGACTGTGAAAATATATTATTTGGAATAAAACAAAATATAAGCAACAATATATATAGTTGTTTTTTTAAAGTCATCTTTTTAAAATTTAATCTACAAAAATAGAAATAATATTTAAAATCTATACCCAATAATAATTTAATTTTTGAAAAAGCCTTATTTTTCGGAATAAAGCTTAATCATTTAAAAAAAATGTAACCTTTAAAAATCATTATCCGTATAAGTAAACATACTTACAACAACCTAAGTATTATGAAATCAAATTTTGTTAACTCTAAAACAACACTTTTTTTTATCTTTATATTGTTTACTTTATTTATGGTTTATAAAGTTTACGGGCAGGATAACTTAATTGCCGAACTAAATAGTAAGATTGAAAAAGCACCCGAAACCAGAGAAAAAGTTAATATGCTTAATGAACTTTCTCAGGAATTAAGAAGTTCGGACATAGAAAAAGCTAAACAATATGCTGAAGAAGCTTTAGATTTATCAAAAAAACTAAAATATAATAAAGGTTCTGCTTTATCATTTATCAATATTGCCTATATACATACACGTAAGGATAATTTTAACAGGGCAATGGAAAACTATTCCGATGCTATGAAATATGTTGAAAAGGTTAATGATTTAAAAGAAAAGAAATTAATAATGACTAGAGTATTTGAAGGTTTAGGTTTAATAAATTATAAAAGCGGATATTTAGATCAGGCTATTGACTCTTATGAAAAAGCGGCTAAACTGTATCTCGAATTGTCATATAGCAATAACTTATCCAAATGTTATCATATTATTGGTTTTATTTACCAGAAAGCAGGCAACAAAGCAAAAGCCAATTTATACTTTAACCGAGAAGCAAAAAAAACCAAAAAAACTAATGAAGATGAACAAAATATTCTAAGTACCTATGATGAATTTATAAATAATTAAGATATAAATAAAAGGGGTTTTATTTGTTTTTAAACCTTATCTTTGAATTAAGATAAGGTTTTTTATTTTAGTGAAATTAGAAACTCTAAAGTATCAACATTGTCGGCATAATCCCAAAGTTGAGGAAACTGAGCCTTTCCAAAAGGGATATATTCTTTTGCTACTCCTACTATACATTGAATTTTATCTTTTAGTATATCTAATTTTTTCTTTATTTCTTCCTGAGATGTATAAAATTCATAATTAAGAACGGCAACAGGAGAGCTTACAACCACATTTTCTTTAATTAGCAGAAAACCATTATCCAAATAAGGCTCATTATTAATTAAAAATATTGCTTTGTTATATTC
>JAGODS010000113.1 GCA_017998135.1 Bacteroidales bacterium | reverse complement strand
ACTCCTACGGGAGGCAGCAGTGAGGAATATTGCGCAATGGGCGAAAGCCTGACGCAGCGACGCCGCGTGGACGATGAAGCCTTTAGGGGTGTAAAGTCCTTTCGACAGGGAAGAATAAATATAATAATAACAAGATTATGTGATGACTGTACCTGTGGAAGAAGCCCCGGCTAACTACGTGCCAGCAGCCGCGGTAATACGTAGGGGGCGAGCGTTATCCGGAATTACTGGGTGTAAAGGGCGCGTAGGTGGTTGTATAAGTCAGATGTGAAATTTCAGGGCTTAACTCTGAAATTGCATTTGAAACTATATAGCTCGAGTGCGGGAGAGGAGAGTAGAATTCCCGGTGGAGCGGTGAAATGCATAGATATCGGGAGGAAAACCAATGGCGAAGGCAGCTCTCTGGACCGCAACTGACACTGAGGCGCGAAAGCGTGGGTAGCAAACAGGATTAGAGACCCTGGTAGTCCACGCTGTAAACGTTGGATACTAGGTGTGGGGAGGATTCAATCTCTCTGTGCCGGAGCTAACGCATTAAGTATCCCACCTGGGGACTACGAGCGCAAGCTTAAAACTCAAAGGAATTGACGGGGGCCCGCACAAGCGGTGGAGCATGTGGTTCAATTCGATGCAACGCGAAGAACCTTACCTGGGCTTGACATTCTGCTGACTGCTGTAGAGATACGGTTTTCCCGCAAGGGACAGTAGAACAGGTGCTGCATGGCTGTCGTCAGCTCGTGTCGTGAGATGTTGGCTTAAGTGCCGCAACGAGCGCAACCCATGTCCATAGTTGCCAACAGGTAATGCTGGGAACTCTATGGAGACCGCCGGTGATAAACCGGAGGAAGGTGTGGATGACGTCAAGTCCTCATGGCCTTTATGTCCAGGGCTACACACGTGCTACAATGGTCGGTACAGCGGGAAGCTAACTCGCGAGAGCAAGCAAATCCCTTAAAGCCGACCTCAGTTCGGATTGTAGTCTGCAACTCGACTACATGAAGTTGGAATCGCTAGTAATCGCGGATCAGCTATGCCGCGGTGAATACGTTCTCGGGCCTTGTACACACCGCCCGTCACACCACGAAAGTCAGTAACACCCGAAGACGCTGAGCTAATCTGAATAACATTAGAAGGCAGGTGTCTAAGGTGGGATTGGTGATTGGGGTGAAGTCGTAACAAGGTAACCGTAGGGGAACCTGCGGTTGGATCACCTCCTTTCTAAGGATTAAAAATTTTTGGTCCGGGTACTTTTTTTTATAACAGTTGGGCCATTAGCTCAGTCGGTTAGAGCACTGTGCTGATAACGCAGGGGTCCGCCGTTCGATTCGGCGATGGCCCACCATAAGAGCGTTTGACGCATAGCGAACTAATCACAATAAAGATATAATGCTATGCTCACTAATAGTGGGGATATAGCTCAACTGGGAGAGCGCCTGCCTTGCACGCAGGATGTTGCAGGTTCAAGTCCTGTTATCTCCACCATTTTAATTGCTTTTGCAATTTACAGGAATTGATAAGTTCTTTGATAATTAAATATTTTGTAAAAAACATTTTCATAAAAATATTATTGAGAGTAACCGAGACATCGAGCGAAATAAAGATTAACGATTATTAAATATTAATATTAAAATATTAAGAGTTTACGGTGGATGCCTTGGCTCTGTCAGTCGATGAAGGACGCGGCAAGCTGCGAAAAGTTCCGGGGAGTTGCAAGCAAACTTTGATCCGGAAATATCCGAATGGGGAAACCCTGTCGGGAAAAACCCGACAATCTTAACCCGAATCAAATAGGGTTAAAGAAGTAAACGCGGGGAAGTGAAACATCTCAGTACCCGCAGGAAGAGAAAACAAGCAAGTGATTCCCTGAGTAGTGGTGAGCGAACGGGGAAGAGCCTAAACCGTTTGTAGTCAAAAGATGATCCTATTATACAAACGGGGTTGTAGGATTAAGTTGCAGAGAATGGTCATATTCTTTGGAGAAGTTACAAAATAATTTGTTAGCTGAAAAAGACTGGAAAGTCTTTGCGATACAGGGTGATAGTCCCGTAAGCGAAAACAAATTATCTTCTTGGATTTAATCCTGAGTAGGGCGGAGCACGTGGAATTCCGTCTGAATCTGCCAGGACCATCTGGTAAGGCTAAATACTGAACAGAGACCGATAGCGGACAAGTACCGTGAGGGAAAGGTGAAAAGTACCCCGGGAGGGGAGTGAAATAGAATCTGAAACCGTATAACTTACAAAGGTGTAGTGGGGCTATGTTTAATAGAAATGTTACCTAGTAATTGATTTGTTAAAACAGCCTTCCTGCGTGCCTTTTGTAGAATGAGCCGGCGAGTTACTATGTGATGCAAGGTTAAGAACTTAAGGTTCGGAGCCGAAGCGAAAGCGAGTCCTAATAGGGCGCATAATATTTTTACTGTTTATATCCGAAAGGTTATAAACGGTTAAGATATTCAGTATTATGTAGTAGACGCGAAACCAAGTGATCTAATCATGGTCAGATTGAAGCTTCGGTAAAACGAAGTGGAGGATCGAACTAATGTAGGTTGAAAACTACTTGGATGAACTGTGATTAGGGGTGAAAGGCTAATCAAACTTGGTGATAGCTCGTTCTCCCCGAAATATATTGAGGTATAGCCTCGTAACGTACGGCATGGGGGTAGAGCACTAGATGGGCTAGGGGTCCTACCAGATTACTGAACCCAACTAAACTCCGAATACCATGGCCGCCAATTACGGGAGTCAGACTGCGGGTGCTAAGATTCGTAGTCGAGAGGGAAACAGCCCAGATCATCAGTTAAGGTCCCAAAAGTAAACTAAGTGGTAAAGGATGTGAAATTGCCCAGACAGCCAGGAAGTTGGCTTAGAAGCAGCCATCTTTTAAAGAGTGCGTAATAGCTCACTGGTCAAGTGATTTTGCGCCGAAACATTTCCGGGGCTAAAGTTTACTACCGAAACTATGGACTCAGAAGCAATTCTGATTGGTAGGGGAGCGTTCAAACGGCGTTGAAGCCATACCGTAAGGAGTGGTGGAGCGGTTTGAAGTGATTATGCCGGCTTGAGTAACGTTAAAATAGGTCTAAATACCTATTCGCCGAAAGCCTAAGGTTTCCTAGCGCAACGATAACCGGCGCAGGGTTAGTCGGCCCCTAAGACGAGGCGGAAACGCGTAGTCGATGGGAAACAGGTTAATATTCCTGTACCGTCTAATGATCGTTTGACGATGGGGTGACGCAGACAGTTAAGTTGGCGTGTTATTGGATTCACGTTTGCTTTTGTAGGTAGGATTTATAGGTAAATCCGTAAGTCCGTTAATCTGAGGAAAGCGACGAAGTCGGTTTCGGCCGGCGAAGCAATGTATGCTATACTGCCAAGAAATAACCTCTAAGAAGATTATTAGATGACCGTACCATAAACCGACACAGGTAGGCGAGGAGAATATCCAAAGGCGCTCGAGAGAACTCTTGTTAAGGAACTCGGCAAATTAACCCCGTAACTTCGGGATAAGGGGAGCCTGAGTAGTGTGAAAACATCTTTTAATCGAAGCGTGTTCAGCATGAAAAGGCCGCAGAAAAGTGGCCCAAGCGACTGTTTAGCAAAAACACAGCGCTTTGCTAAGTCATTAAGACGATGTATAAGGCGTGACACCTGCCCGGTGCTGGAAGGTTAAGGAAGGGGGTTAGGACGCAAGTCTGAAGCTCTTGACTGAAGCCCCAGTAAACGGCGGCCGTAACTATAACGGTCCTAAGGTAGCGAAATTCCTTGTCGGGTAAGTTCCGACCTGCACGAATGGTGTAACGACTTGGGCACTGTCTCAACAAGTGACTCGGTGAAATAGTATTTCTGGTGAAGATGCCAGATTCCCGCAGCTAGACAGGAAGACCCTGTGAACCTTTACTGTAACTTCATATTGAGTTTGAATGAATTATGTACAGGATAGATGGGAGACTGTGAAGCGGGCGCGTCAGCGTTCGCGGAGTCGTCCTTGGGATACCATCCTTAATTTATTTAGATTCTAACCCTATTCCGTGAAACCGGATAGGGAACAGTGTGTGGTGGGCAGTTTGACTGGGGCGGTCACCTCCCAAAAGGTAACGGAGGTGTACAAAGGTTCCCTCAGCACGGTCGGTAATCGTGCGAAGAGCGTAAAGGTATAAGGGAGCTTGACTGCGAGACCGACGGGTCGAGCAGGTACGAAAGTAGGTCTTAGTGATCCGGTGGTTCTGTATGGAAGGGCCATCGCTCAACGGATAAAAGGTACTCCGGGGATAACAGGCTGATCCTATCCAAGAGCTCACATCGACGATAGGGTTTGGCACCTCGATGTCGGCTCATCGCATCCTGGGGCTGTAGAAGGTCCCAAGGGTTGGGCTGTTCGCCCATTAAAGCGGTACGCGAGCTGGGTTCAGAACGTCGTGAGACAGTTCGGTCCCTATCTGCTGCGGGCGTAGGATATTTGAGGGGAGCTGACTTTAGTACGAGAGGACCGAGTCGGACGAACCTATGGTTTACCAGTTGTCGCGCCAGCGGCACCGCTGGGTAGCTATGTTCGGAAGGGATAACCGCTGAAAGCATCTAAGCGGGAAGCCCACCCCAAGATAAGATATCCCCGCGGGAAATTAATTTTGAATTTTGTCTTCGGATTTTAGGAAAGATTAATGGAACGTCTAAAGACCCCTGAGAGATCATCAGGTTGATAGGCTGGAAGTATAAGGGCAGTAATGTCTTAAGCTGACCAGTACTAATAGGTCGTGAGTTTTAATATTATTTTTATATATTTCAATCGAAGTCATTAGTAGGTTGCTCTCAATTTTTTTTTGAAAATTTTTTACAAAATATTTAATTGTTGAAGAATAATAATATAAATTTTCCCGGTAGTTATAGCGAAGATGATACACCCGTTCCCATCCCGAATACGGTAGTTAAGCTCTTCAGCGCCGATGATACTAAGCTGGTTAACGGCTTGGAAAAGTAGGTAACTGCCGGGTTTTTTTTTATATTTTTGTTCAAACATTCCTCATCTTTCTGATAAATCCAAATAAAATGCCTACTACTAATAAAATAATTGAAAAAATATTATTAGAAAAATATTTTCTGCTAAAGTCACATAATATAAAAGAAATTAATAATATTTTTAATGATATAGCTGATAAAGAAAAAAAATATATATATTGTAATAAGAAATGTTATTTTTGCTGCAACGCATATTTAATAGGTTCAAATATTGAAGCAGAATTAATAGCATATTATTTAAATGAGAATGATTTTTTATATAATAATTTTATTATTAATTTAAAAAAATGGAAAAAAGAAACAGAAAAAATAAAAAATATTATAAATCAAATAAACAAATTAATTCCTGTTGTCGGTAAAACAGATAAAAATGTATCTTTAAATAATAACGATTATGAAAATGAGTTAAAAAAATATTATTATTTAATGAATTTTTATGTTTCTAAAAATATATTTTGTCCATTTTTATATAAAAAAGAATGTTCTATTTATGACGCAAGACCATATGTATGTATAAATTTAATTTCGTTTACAGAAAGTAAATTTTGTGAAAATAATTTAAAAAATAGAGAAATATTCAGAACACAGATACCGCCTGTGGTAATTCCTGTAAATGGAAAAGTTGAATTTGTTCCTATAGTTTTTTTTTGTATTGAAAAATTAGGAATAGATAACTTATAATATTAGTAATACAATTTTATGAAAAATTTTTTATTTTTAATAATTGCAATTATACCGAGAAATTATTTCGGGTTGATATTGAAATTTTTTTTTGAATTAAAATCACCCAAATTTATTGTATCTATAATGAAATATTTATTTGTATTTTTTTACAGAGTTGATTTGAGTGATTCTGAATTTCCTGCAGAACATTATGATTCGGTTCAGTCTTTATTTTGCAGGCGACTTAAATTAAACAGCAGGAAGTTAGGGAATGGTTTGGTATCTCCTGTAGACGGATATATAAGCGAATCAGGTTTAATAAATAACGATATGTTGATTCAAGCAAAAAATATTAATTATAAACTTGATAAACTTTTGCCGTCAGAATACTCAAAAATATTTTCAAATGGGTGGTACTGCACAATTTATCTTGCTCCTTACAATTATCATAGAATACATTCTCCTGTTTCAGGTTTTGTAGAATCATTTTATTATCAACCTGGAGATTTTTGGCCAGTAAATAGTTTAACTATCAATAAGGTCAAAGGATTATTTAATATCAACGAACGTATTTCGACAATAATAAATACCAAAGATTATTCAGTATGCATTGTGAAAGTAGCGGCAATGGGTGTTGGAAATATAGTTTTGTCTTATTTAAATTATAATAAGTACAGCATAGGTTTAAATAAGATGGAAAATCCTTTGAAAATTAATAAATTTGACGAGATAGGTATGTTTGCTTTCGGGTCAACCGTTATTCTTTTATGTAATGCAAAAGTTGATTATAATATCGGGGTTTCATTAAAAAATAAAATTATAAATGCCGGTGAAACATTATTTAATATTCATTGAAATAATTTCAATGCTATTTACCGATTATTGGGCAAAAAGCAGTCAATTAAAATAAATAGGGTTTAATATAGTTATAAATTTTTTCTCCGCATCCCAGATTTTGTTTTATTATATCATAAGAGATATTGGGCATTTTAGAATATTTTGAGTCTGCGTCAGTAAAATATAATTTAAAAATATTAATTAGTTCTTCAATGCTTTCAAAACTTACAGCTGCTGAATTTTTTATTAAATAAACAGCTTCATAAGAGTTTTTATATGTTGGTCCGAATACTATTAATTTTTTATAAACAGCAGGCTCCATAACATTATGAATGCTGCCATGAAAACTTCCCCCAACAAAAGAAATATCAGATAATTTATAAATTTTATATAAAACTCCCATTTTATCATATATTATGACATCAGAATCATAATATTCGATGTCTTTTTTTAGTGTAGATTCTTTACAATATTTCAATCCGTTATCAACACATAATTGTTCAAGTTGTGAGATTCGTTTAGGATCGAGTTCATGCGGAACGATTATAGTTTTAAAATTATCAATATAGTCTTTAATTCTTTTAACAGCAGGTATTATTATCATATCTTCGTCGATATATGTGCTGCCGGCAACAAAAATTTTATAACAGGATTTATTTTTAAATGATGTAAAAATTTGTTCGTCAAATTTTGCATTTTGAGATTTTGAGTATACGATATCATACCTTGAATCGCCTGCTACAATTATTTTATTGGAATCTATAATATTAGCGTACCTTATTTTATCTTCTTCAGATATAACAAAAACCTGTTCAATATATTTATAAAAACTTTTGAAAAAACTCAATATAAAGCCATATCTGTTGTCGCAACGAAGAGAAGTTTCTCGGATAGTTCCGTTTAAAATAAAAATTTTCGAGTTATATTTTACAGATTGCCAGATAAGATTTGGCCATAGATCATATCTCATAAAAAAAATCAAATCAGGCTTTAATAAATTGACGAATTTTTTCATACGCCTAAACGTATCGACAGGCATAAGAACCAAACCGTCTATATTATTATATTTTTTTCCGAAATCATATCCGGAAGGTGAAAAAAAGCTGCATATTATTTTAATATTTGAATGCTTATTTTTAATTAATTCGATTATAGGTTTTGCCTGTTCAAACTCTCCAACAGAAGAACTATGTATAAGAATTATTTTGTCGGAGCTTTTGAAATTGAGTTTTGATTTTTCTATATCGTAATATGCTTTTTTTCTATAATTATAAGCTTGATAGACTTTTGAGTTGAACAGAATTTGTTCGTAATAAAATATTC
>JAGODS010000112.1 GCA_017998135.1 Bacteroidales bacterium | reverse complement strand
GACTACTGATTCTTCTTTCAGATTTGAAAGAGGGGCTGACTTGGAAATTACTATTTTCGCTCTCAAACGAGCTGCTTTAATTCTCTCCGAAATATCAGGGAAAGATGCCATCTTTATTTTTCAGATATTACTGACATTTACCCCAAACCTGTCCAAAAAACTGTTATTAAAGCAAATTATAATAATATATTTAGACTTATTGGCAACTCAATTGACAAAAACATTATTATTAAAATTCTTGAAAAACTCGACTTTACGTTTATTGATAAAAACGAAGAAGGTTTCATCGTTGAAGTACCTACCAACAAAGTTGATGTTCTAAGGGAAGCTGATATTATTGAAGAAATATTAAGAATTTACGGCTACAATAATATTATTATGCCTGATTTTATTAAACTTCCCTATAACCTAAGACAAAAGCCTGACAGAGAAAAACTCCAAAACTTTATTTCTGATTTCCTAGTAAATAATAATTTTTACGAATTATTTTGCAATTCTCTTTGCAAAGCCTCTTTTAATAAACCCGAAACCAATATTAAACTTATGAACCCGCTTAGCAAGGAACTTGACTCTCTTCGTCAGTCATTACTCTATAACGGACTGGAAGCTATTGCTTACAATATTAATCATAAGAAAAAAGACCTTAAACTTTTTGAATTTGGAAAAGTATATAAACTTAATTCTGACTCTGAAACTCCTAATAAATATCACGAACAATTTATTCTCGCCCTTTATATAACCGGTAAAAAATATAAAGAAAACTGGCGCCTCACTAACTGGGATATAGATATTTACGATTTAAAAGAAACTGTTACTTCTCTTTTACTTAAACTTAATTTTATTGCTGATGATATTAAGTTTGAAGAATTTTCTAAGAAAGATTGTTTCTCTTATGGGCATAACATTTTTATTAAAAATATATTAATTGGGGAAATAGGTTCTTTAAATTCCAAATCTCTTAAAATTTTTGATATTTCCAATACTATAATTTATGCTAACCTGGATTGGGACAAACTAATCTATTTATGCAATAATGTAATTATTACCGAAGAATTACCCAAATACCCTGAAGTTAAACGCGACCTCGCTTTAATGCTTAACGAAAACATCAATTACTCAGATATAGAAATAGTCATTAAAAAACTAAATAATCCATTAATTAAAAGTTTTTCTCTCTTTGACTATTTCACGGGGGGCGACATCCCACAAGGTAAAAAATCTTATGCTCTTAGATTTATATTACAGGATAAAGAAAAAACTATGACTGATAAAGGTATTGATAAAATTCTAACAGAAATAAAAAATACTATCAGATTAAATCTTAAAGGCGAAATAAGATAATTTTAAAAGCTTCTTCATTTTTAATAGCCCTTACATTAGGTCTGGGTTTAAGTTAAGTCTTTATAATCGGACTTTAGCTCAATATTTAGGAATAATTCAGGCTATTATATATATTTACAATTCTAATTATTTAAAGGGATATATACAATAAATTTCGCTCCCTTATCGGGCTTGGATATAACCTCTATACGACCTCCATACGATTCTATAGTCTGCTTGCAGAAATGCAATCCTATACCGCTGCCAGTGGGAGAATCATCATTTTCATCTCGTCTCATCTTTTTGGTAGTATAAAAAGGATCAAATATTTTATCTATTATACTTTCAGATATACCTTGTCCTGTATCTGCAACATAAAACCAATAATGAGAACCATTTGTGCCTGTTCCTATTTCTATTTTTGGCTGCAATGATGTATGCATTGCATCTAATGAATTTTTTAATAAATTATTAAATACTTGAGCTATTTCGCCAGGAATAACTTTTATATTTAACGGTTCTTCAAAGAGCTTTATATTTTTTTCTATTTTATTGAAAAACATATCTGCCCTCATAAATTCTATTTCCTGTCTTATTATTTCATTCAAATCTACTAACTCTATTACTTCACTCTTATCGCTACGACTTTTTATCATCATTGCATCTACGGTTTTTATCAGTTTTTGCAACTGACTTTCATCGTGTCTGATTACTTCCCAGATTTCGTTTAAACTTTCATTTAATTTCTTATAAACTTCCGGTTGTTCTGATAAAATTTTATTTGTGTCCTCTTTATAAAACTCAATTAGTGAAAAACTTGATATAACACTTGAAATAGGACCTCTTATATTATGAATAATTCCTTGTATCAATTGTCCGAAAGCTGCTTGCTTTTCACTTTTTATAAGCTCCTTAGTTCTTTGCTCTAATATTTCCTCAAGTTGCATATTATATTTTATAATAAATTCCTTTGATTTTTTTAATGCAATATGAGTAGAAACCCTTGCAGATACTTCAATAGGTTGAAAGGGCTTTGTAATATAGTCTATTGCTCCGAGTTTAAATCCTCTCACCTTATCATCTACTTCAACCTTTGCTGTCAAGAAAATAATCGGTATTTCAGAAGTTTTTGGATTATTTTTTACTTTTCTACAAATCTCAAAACCATCTTCTCCTGGCATCATAATATCTAATAATATTAAATCTGGTATAGTACTTAATAATATTTGATATGTCTCCTGTGCATTAGTAGCTATTAAATAATTATAACTCTCTTTCTTTAATATCTCTTCTAATACCTTAATATTATAGGGCTGGTCATCTACTATTAAAATAGTAATCTGAGCTTTATCAAAAATATAGCCTTGCATTTGTAGTAATTTATTTAATGCTGTTTACGTTTTATTTTGATAAAAGTTATATTTTTCATAAAATATTAAAAAAAAAGGGGACATAAAGTCCCCTTTTATAATTAATTATTAACTAATTACTGAATAATAAGCTTTTCAGTAATTACATTATTTTCATTAACAATTTTAATAAAATATAATCCTTTTGCAAGATTTGAAAAGTCATATTCATTGTTAATATCAGATGTTAATGTTTGATTAAAAATCTGCTGACCTTCAATGTTAGTTATAATAATGTTAGCTGATTTAGTTAGACCGCTTACTGTAATATTAACCATACCATTACTTGGGTTTGGATATACAGAAAGGTTAATTTCGTTTGCAGAATTATTCATTTTCTTAAGTGGAAGAGTAGTAAACTGATCAGCAACTTCATAATTAACATTCTTATTAATGTTGCCGCAGATAGTTTTAATTTGCCAGATATAAGTAGAATTAGATTTTAACCAGGTAAAGGTATATTCGGTATTAGTAGTCTTAATATATTTATAATTGGTAGTTCCCTGAATATAATACCTGATTTTATAAAGTGTTGCACTTGCAGTTCCTGTCCATTTTACAGTAGCACTATGTTGTTTAATATTAAGATGTTCTAAGTTAGTAGCTCCGTAGCAAAAATCATTAGTAGTAGTAAACTCTATAGCGTTTGTATAACCTAAATTATTTGGTTTAGTTACGCAGAATGCTTTTACTGCCCAGAAATAAGTTGTATTTGGTAATAAGTCATCAAATACAAGTGATAAATTACTGGTTTTTCTGTAACGATAGTTAGTAGTACCTTTCTGTGCTAATCTAACAAGATAAGTAACCTGAGGTGTATTATTACTATTCCAGTTTAAAGTTGCACCTTTTACATTAATAGCTGTAGTATTTAAACCAGCAACCATAGGGCATGGACCTAAACCAACTGTAACCATTACTATATCTGATACTTTAGAGCATCCATTAGAAGCAACATTAACTGTGTAATTGCCTGTTTCAGTAACATTGTAAGTATCATTAGTAGCACCAGGGATATCCTGTCCATCTTTTCTCCACTGATAAGATAAACCTTTTTCAGTTGCTTCAAGTGTAATATTTTCTCCTTCATTTAACACTATAGGACCTGTAGGGGTTACTGTTGCATTTGGAGCAGCATTAACAACTACTGTTATAGGAGAAGAAACGGATTTGCAATTATTTGCAGTAACTTCTAAAGTATAATTACCAGCCATTGTTGCTGTATAGCTTGCTTCTGTTCCAACCTGATTGCCATCCATTAACCATTTATAAGAATATCCTTCGCCCTGAGTTGCATTGAGAACAACTGAATTTCCATCACAGAAAGTAGTAGGACCGGCAGGTGTAATTATAGCATCTGGTAATGCATTTACAGTAACAACAACTGAACCATTTACAGTTTCATTACCATCTGTAACAGTAACAGAATAAGTAGTAGTTTGAGCTGGAGTTACAGTAATTATATTAGTAGTTTCCTGTGTATCCCAGGTATAAGTATAATTACCTAAACCTCCTTGTGCAGTTGCTGTTAATTCTGAACTTTCACCAGCACAAAGTACTCTCGGATTAGCAATAACATCAACTGTTAAAGCAGGAGTGCCATCTGTATAGTTAACAACTACTACTTCAGATGTTTTCTGACAACCTGTAATTATATCAGTTACAACAACAGAGTAATTGTAAGTACCAACGGTTGTCTGGCTAACTGTATAAGCAGCATTTATTGCATCAGTAATATTCTGACCTTCTAATAACCACTGATAATTATAATTACCTGCATTTGCATTTAATTCAACCTGTTCGCCAATTTGTAAATTAACTGGACCAACAGGATTTACAATTGCTTCCGGAATAGGATTAACAACAACTGTAATTTCAGCAGAAACTGCTTTACAACCATTTTGTGTTACTTCAACAGTATAAATACCTGCTTCAGTTGCTGTATATGATGCTAAGTTAACACCTTCTATAGTAACACCATCTTTCATCCAATTATAAATATATCCTTCTGTTTGAGTAGCATTAAGTACAACACTACCACCCTGGCAGAAAGTAGTTTCTCCTTCAGCAGCTAAATCAACAACTGGTATAGGATTAACAGTAACAATAACAGAACCTTCAACAGTTTCGTTACCATCACTTACAGTTACATTATATGTAGTAGTAACATCAGGTGTAACAGTAATTATATCAGTAGTTTCCTGAGTATCCCAGGTATAAGTATAACTACCTAAACCTCCTTGTGCAGTTGCTGTTAATTCTGAACTTTCGCCAGCACAAAGTACTCCCGGATTAGCAATAACATCAACTGTTAAAGCTGGAGTGCCATCTGTATAGTTAACAACTACTACTTCAGATGTTTTCTGACAACCTGTAATTATATCAGTTACAACAACAGAGTAATTGTAAGTACCAACAGTTGCCTGATTAACTGTATAAACTGAATTTGTTGCATCAGTAATATCCTGACCTTCTAATAACCACTGATAATTATAATTACCTGCATTTGCATTTAATTCAACCTGTTCGCCAACTTGTAAATTAACTGGACCAACAGGATTTACAATTGCTTCAGGAATAGGATTAACAACAACTGTAATTTCAGCAGAAACTGCTTTACAATCATTTTGTGTTACTTCAACAGTATAAATACCTGCTTCAGTTGCTGTATATGATGCTAAGTTAACACCTTCTATAGTAACACCATCTTTCATCCAGTTATAAATATATCCTTCTGTTTGAGTAGCATTAAGTACAACACTACCACCCTGGCAGAAAGTAGTTTCTCCTTCAGCAGTTAAATCAACAACTGGTATAGGATTAACAGTAACAATAACAGAACCTTCAACAGTTTCGTTACCATCACTTACAGTTACATTATATGTAGTAGTAACATCAGGTGTAACAGTAATTATATCAGTAGTTTCCTGAGTATCCCATTTATAATCATAAACACCTGTACCGCCTTTTGCAACAACTGTTAATTCAGAGCTATTTCCAGCACAAAGAACTTCAGGATTTGCAGTAACAGTTATATTAAGCCCCTGTTGTCCTGCGTAATTAACAATAACTTCATTTGAAGTAGCACTACAATTAGTTAAAGTATTAGTAATAATAACTGTATATTTATAAGTACCTTCATCATTCTGGAGTACATCATAAGAAGCATCAATAGCACCTTCTATATCTTCTCCGTTTAATTGCCACTGGTAAGCTAAATTTTCGCCTGTATTAGCATTTAAAAGAATATTTTCACCTGGCATCAGGTCTATTGGACCTGCAGGTGTAATAATAGCTTCAGGAGCAGGATTAACTGTAACATTAATAGCATTTGATACACTTGAGCAACCATTATTTGTTACTTTTAATGTATATTCGCCAGTTTCGGTGGCTTCATAGTTTTCAGTATTCGCTCCAATTATTTCATTAGCATCTTTGTACCACTGATAAATATTACCTTCAGCAGGTTTACCAAACAAAGTAACTTTTTGACCTGCGCATACTGTTGTATTACCTTCATCAGTTATAACAGCTTCAGGAATAGGATTTACAGTAACTACAACAGAACCTTCAACATTCACTTCACCGTCATTAACAGTAACATAATAAGTAGTTGTTACAGTAGGCTGAACAGTAATAACAGCTTCTGTATTTTCTGTATCCCATTTATATGTATAATTACCTGAACCTCCAACAGGAGTAACAGTTAATTCTGAAGATTCTCCGGCACATATAACATCAGGATTAGCTTTAACATCAATTGTAAATTCATTTAAAAATTTGACCTCAACAATATTTGATTTTTTAGTACATCCATTAGTAGTAACCATAACATAATAATTACCTGCTTCAGTAACATTAAATATTTGTCCGACTGCACCATCAATTTTAACATCGTCTTTATACCATTCAAAATTCGCTTCACTAATAGTTGCAGTTAAATCAACGTTTTCGCCAAATGCAAGATTAATTGGACCTGCAGGTGTTATTTCAGCAACAGGAAAAGCATTAACTGTAAGAGTAGCAGGTGTAGAAATAACTTCGTCATTTTCATTGCCAACAATACACTGATATTGATATCCGTTCATTGAATTTGCAAGAGGATTAATTGTAAGAGCATTTGTTGCTACTCCTGAATAAGGAGGAGTTTCGGTAAGGTCATTCCAGGTAGCACCATCAATACTTTCCTGCCATTTATAAGTAGTTGCATTTTCTGCATTTACTGTAAATTGAGCTTGTCCCTCTTCACAGTCTCCTGCATTTGCTGGATTGTCAATGATAACGGGAGGATCTCCTGCTTCACTTATATTTCCGTTAACCACAGTAACATTAAATTCAATCATTTCAAAAGTTTCAAGATCCATTTTCTGAACACTGGTCATACCAGGAATAAAAGTTAAATCAGAAGTACCGCCTAAAAAGTCAAAAAGAAACTCAATAACGACTTCGCCATCTGGTACATTTGCAGTAGTAGCACCACCATTAACCCAGACAAACATTGCTGTATCTACATCTGAAGCTTGTGCTTTTAAAATATTAGACATCCATCCTGATAATTGAGCATTAGGATTTTGAGTAGCTGGATCTCTGGGGATTAATACTGTATTATCATAAGTAAAACCTAAGTAGAAGGCATCAAAATCCTGAAGCCCATCCGCTTTAATAGAGACCACAACAACATCGCCTTTTTTTGCCGTTTTAGTAGGCAAAGTGAGAGTAGTCTCAAATTGCTGGGCAAATGTTGATGATGCTAAAAATAGCATCCAAATAAAAACTGTAAAAAAAACTCCGATTTTTTTCATAAAATATAAATTTAATTAATAATTGTTTAACTACAAAATTTGATAAAATTCGTATATTAAATTTCAGTGCAATATTAAAACATTTTTTTTATTTTGCAAGAGATTTTTATAAAAATTTTTGTTTTTTTTTAAATTCTCTAATATAAAAATCTATTATTCAAATTGTTAAAAATAAAAAAAAATTATTAATTTTTTTTCTACTGATAATTTTATCAGGTTAATTAATTTTGCAAAAATAATAAAAAATGAAAATATCAAAAGGCGATAAAGTCAAATTTTTAAATCAAAATGGGGAAGGTATTGTTATC
>JAGODS010000003.1 GCA_017998135.1 Bacteroidales bacterium | reverse complement strand
GGACTAGCACAAAGAACACAATAAAATCAAGACTTTGTGAACTTTGATTTATCTTTGTGAACTTTGTGGTTAAGTGTTTTATAGAGTTATTAGAGATGTCCATTAGGAAGTTATCTAAATCTCTCTTAATAAAAAGAGAGGGATATAATTTTAATTATTAATGAGTTATTTTAGAAATATAAAAATAAAAAATTTGAATATTGGATCATATATGAAATCTTATTTGTTAAGTTTTATTACAGTAGTTTTATTTTTTCATAGTTATAGTCAGACAGCAGAAGAATATTTTAACAAAGCTGAGCAAGCGCGGCAACAAAATAATTATAAAGAAGCGATAAATAACTATAATTTGGCAATTAAATTAAAGCAGGATTATTTTGATGCTTTTTTACAAAGAGCGAAAGTTTATACTGAAATAGGAAATTTAGAAGAAGCTCTTGAAGATGTGAACACACTGATAAAATATAATGTTAATAGCGGAGAAGCTTATATGCAAAGAGGGATTATTAAATATAAGATGCAGAAATATAAAGATGCAATAGAAGATTTTAATAAGCTTATAGATTATAATTATACAAACAAGGAGGTATTTTTATACAAGGCAAAATCAAATTATTATCTGGGATACCTAAATAAAGCCTTACCTGATTTATATAAAGCACTTGCTTTTGATAGTCTTAATTTTGAAATATATTATTATCTTGCCCAGGTAAAGAAAGTTTACGGTTATGAAAAGGATGCAAATGAAGACTTAGATAAAGCGATTTTAATAAAACCGGATTATATTGAAGCTTTGCATTCAAGAGCTGAAAATAAAAGTATTCTAAAAGACTATTTCGGAGCTATTGATGATTATAATAAGTTAATACAGTTAAATTCAAAGGATTATATAGCATATATTAACAGAGGAGTAATAAAAATCACACTAAGCGACAGGGAGGGAGGATGTGCAGATTTTCAAAAAGCAAAAGAGCTTAATAGTATGGAAGCGTTAGATGCAATAAAAAAATATTGTGATTATTAATTGGGTTAATAAGAAAATCTGGGAATTTGAAAAATAGAGGTTTGAATAACAAACAAGCTTTAGGGGTAGGGGAGATGATAGACTTTGTAATGTATAATAAAAGATATTTATAATGAAACCGTTGGCAGAAAGGCTGAGGCCCATAACATTAGAAGAGTTTACGGGTCAGGAGCATCTTGTAGGAGATGGTGCAATACTAAAAAAGTCCTTAGAAAGCGGTAATTTACCATCAATGATTTTATGGGGTCCACCGGGAGTGGGAAAAACTACACTTGCGTTTATTATTGCAAAATATTTGAAAAAAACTTTTTATAAATTATCTGCTATTAATTCAGGCGTAAAAGATGTAAGAGAGGTTATTGATAAAGCTAAAACAAGACTTATTAAACGAAGCGTGGACGCTTCGCCTAACGATGAGACAACTATTATTGATAATAAAGAGAACATAAATAATATTATTTTATTTATAGATGAGATACACAGGTTTAATAAAGCGCAGCAGGATTCATTATTGGGGGCAGTAGAGCAGGGAATTATTACGTTGATAGGTGCAACAACAGAAAATCCTTCTTTTGAAGTTATTAGCCCACTTTTATCACGTTGCCAGGTGTTTATCCTTAAGAATTTAGATAAAAGCGCCTTATTGCAAATAGCTGATAAAGCTATTAAAGAGGAAGCCCGCAGGTTTAATAAAGAAATAATTTTAGAAGAGGATGAGGCACTGCTAAGAATATCGGGTGGAGATGCCAGAAAACTAATAAATGCTATTGAATTAGTTGTAATTAGTTTTAAGACTGATAATAATACTGTTGTTAAGATAACCAATCAAAAGGTAATAGATGTTGTGCAGCAAAATATTGCAATTTATGATAAAGCCGGTGAGCAACACTATGATATAATATCAGCTTTTATCAAATCAATGCGAGGCAGCGATCCAAATGCGACTGTTTATTGGCTGGCAAGGATGGTAGCCGGAGGTGAAGACCCTAAATTTATAGCAAGGAGGATGCTTATCTTTGCATCGGAAGACATTGGTAATGCTAATCCGAATGCTCTGCTGCTTGCTAACAATTGTTTTCAGGCTATAAATGTAATTGGTTATCCGGAATGCGAATTAGTTCTGTCGCAAACGGCTATTTATCTTGCAACGTCTGTAAAGAGTAATGCCTCTTACCTTGCAATCAGTAAAGCAAAAGAAACTATTCATAATACAGGCGACTTGCCGGTACCGCTTCATCTCAGAAATGCCCCTACTGAGTTAATGAAAGAAATAGGCTATTCGCTTAATTATAAATATGCCCATAATTATTCAAATAATTTTATTGAACAGGAATTTCTACCGCAGCAGATAAAAGATACAAAATTGTATGAGCCTCAAAATAATGTCAGGGAAAATGAAATTAGATTGAGACTTAAAACACTCTGGGGTAAAAAGTATAATTATTGAATGTTAAACCTGGCACATTCCCTCTCCTATTTTTAGGAGAGGGTTAGGGTGAGGTAAAAATTGTGAAAGATATGATAAAAATTATATATTTTTGTAGAGTTTAATTTTAATATTTATATGGGAATAAAATACTATTTAATATTATTGTTTATAATAATAATAAAGGGGGGGACGCAGGGGCAGCCTCTTAGTTTAATAGTACCAAAAGATAAATATATTTGTTCAGAAAACCGGATAAAGTTAGAGTGGAATAGCTTGTCAGGGCGTCTGTTTTATGAGCTTCAGATAAGCAAGGATAGAGCTTTTAGTAATATAGTAATAGAGGAAGCGGAGCTTGATACGTCTTTATTTAATTTTATCGGCTTAGAATCTAACAGAGAGTATTATTGGCGGGTAAGGGGGATGTCAGAGAAGGGCTGGACCGGTTGGAGTGAGGTATGGAGCTTTAGAGCCTTTAGTCCGGGAATTCTTGAGGGGATTGAGTTATGGTTGAGAGCGGACAGTGGCGTAGTAAAAGATGAACAAAACAGGATATCGAAATGGAAGGATATAAGTAAAAACGGGCGAGATGCAAAGCAGGATTTAGTGGAGCAGATGCCTGTTTATAGATCTAATACTTCTTTGCTTAATAATAAAGCAGTAGTAGGTTTTGGGCGAGGTAATGCGGGGAATATGCAAAGCATATTAGATTTTCCGCAAATGAATCTGATAAACGGAGAGATGACAATAGTGGTTTTATATAAACTGAATTCATTAGCAGACAGGGGTTATCCCGGGGATAAGTGGCAGGTGTTGATGTCGGGAGAGGGCTGGAATGTATTATTTGCGAGGAATCATTCATTAAACGGGTTTGATATAGAGAATATGACATCACAAATAGCAACAAGTAATCTTGCTTATCCTGATTTTCAGTTGTTTTATATAGATAAAAACGATATTTATATAAATAATAAGCTTGCAAATTATATAAAGAAAATGGAGCTTAATGAGACATTTAATTTTAAACGCTTAGGGAGCAGGAGTGATAATTTGCCTAACTGGCAGTTTTTTTATGGAGATATGGCAGAAATAATTATCTATAATAAAGTGTTTAGTGATAGTATCAGGGATTTAATTACGGAGTATGTTAAACAAAGATATACGCCGGCTGTAAACTTAGGCAGGGATATTTACAGTAATTATGGTTTTTGTAATACAACATTGGATGCAGGGGATAGATTCAAATATTTTCAATGGTCAACAGGAGAGAGTACGCAAACCATATCAGTTAATAAAACCGGCAAATATTATGTAAAAGTATGGGATATTTTTGGAAATACTTCAGTTGATACGGTATATCTATATAAATCGATATTAAAATTACGAGACACAACAATCTGTCTAAATCAGGCGGCAGATGCCGAATTTAATACGGGATTAGATACGACTGAATATAAGTTTTTATGGTCAGATGGTAGTATAGGAGCTTCTCTGAAAGCAACAAAAGAAGGTAAATATTGGGTCAAAATAACAGATAGCTTAGGATGTAGCCTAATAGATACGGTGAATATAAAAATAGATTCATCAGCGGTATGGGTAAATCTGGGAGAAGACAGGACTATATGCTCCGGAGAATTTATTTCTTTTTCAAAAGGGAAAGATAATATTAAAACTTATTTATGGTCAGACGGTAGTGCAGAGGATAAAATAAAAATTATGCATAGCGGTGATTATTCTCTAACAGTAACAAGCAAAACAGGATGTATTTTTTCAGATACAGTTAAATTAACAATAAAAGGTATTATTCCGCAGGCAGATTTTAGTTTTGATACAGTTTGTCAGGGGTATAAAACAAGTTTTAAAGATTTGAGTATAGTAGAAGCGCCATATAATATAAATTTGTGGGATTGGGATTTTGGGGATAAAAATAGTTCGGATAAAAAAGATCCTGAACATTTATATGCAAAAGCAGGAGAATATGAAGTTAATTTAATAGCCTGGTCAGGCGGATGCCTAAATTTAATCAAAAAAACTGTAAAAGTTAAAAGTTTACCTATACCGGCTTTTAGTCCTGATAAGGGCTGCTCAGGCGTAGCTGTTAATTTTTTAGATAAGACAAGGGATAAAACAGGCAATATAAACAAATGGGAATGGAATTTTAATGATATAAACAGTGGCTCTGATAATATTTCTTTTAGTCAAAACCCAATTCATAATTTTTCTGAGGCTGGATATTATTTTATAAAATTAATAGTTGAGTCAGAAAGTGCTTGTGCCGATTCGCTAACTCAAAAAATAGAAATCAGGAAAAGCCCTATACCTGATTTTTCATATACGGAGGTTTGTAAAGGAAACGAAACTAACTTTAAAGACCTGACAGAGTGCGATAGTTATCACAGGATTAATCAATGGACTTGGGATTTTGGCGATTATAAAGGTAAAAATGCTTTAATAAAAAATCCTGTTCATCTTTACGATACAGCTAAGCAATATAAGGTTAGTCTGGAAGTCAAATCATTAAACGGGTGTTCTGCTAAAATAATAAAAACAGTTAGCGTTTTTTCTATCCCTGAAGCAGGATTTATTTCCAAAGATATATGTAGCAACGTGCCAGGTCAGCTTATTGATACCAGTAAAACTGCTATAGGTAATATTAGTTCCTGGAATTGGGAGTTGTTTAAGAACAAAGAAGCTGTAAAATATGCTGATTCGCAGGAAGAGCATCCTTATTTTAGCATAGCCGATACAGGCTTATATAAGATTAAATTAAAAGTTATTACAAATAAGGGATGTGTAGATACCTGTAGTGGAATGATAAAGGTTATCCAGCCTCCTCTACCACAATTTAGTTTTAAACCTGAATATGGAACAGCACCACAGAAAGTAAACTTTAGCAACCATACACCAGGAGATAATACTTATTTTTGGAGCTTTGGAGATGGAGGAACAAGTGATGAAGCCGCTCCTTCCTATACTTATAATAAAAATGGTGTTTTTAAAATTAAGCTCTTTGCTACTAATAAAACAGGATGCATAGACAGCAGTTTTGCTGATATTTATATAATGAACTTAGTTAAAGATATTGGTTTGCAAAAAGTATATGCTGCGAAAAACAATAATTTTATATCAATGTCAGTTGATATATCCAATTATGGTACTATTCCGGTAAAAGATCTAACTTTGTCGGCAGCTATCAAGGGAAGTAACCCTATAATTGAAAGTTGGACAGGCGAATTGTTGCCGGGCGGGCAAATTACATATAATTTTCATTCAAGATATGAAATATTACAGGATTTGGAGCCGGATTATATTTGTTTTGAAGCTCAAATGACTGAAGATGTTAATCCTGATAATAATACTAAATGTTTTAACTTTTCAGAAGGCTTTATTGTTTATGAGCCCTATCCAAATCCTGTATATAATAAGTTATATTTAGAGCTGATTGCGCCTCAAAGCGCTATGGCTGATATATATATATATAATTATAAAGGGGCAGCACTTGGAAATTTTTTCAGCAAAAGACTTAATAAAGGTGTTAATAATATCGTTTTAAATATAGCAGAGCTTGACGCCGGTATTTATCTTTACAGGATTAATTTTAATAATACTTATAAAATTAAGAAATTTATTAAGCTATAATGTTTCACATTTGTAAAATGTGAAACATTTAAAATTAGAGTTATTTATTATATAGTTTCTTTATTTTTTAATATCGGCATATTTAAACATTTAACATTCAAATCTCAACATTCAAAACTCAACAATGGATATTATTTTTGTAACAAATAACAAACATAAAACAGAGGAAATAAAAGATATATTTAAAAAAGCGAAAACCAAAGAAAAGTACAACATACTGACTTTGGCAGATATTGGATTCAATCAGGAAATCAACGAGCCTTATGATAGTCTTGAGGATAATGCGAAACACAAAGCGCTTTACATTTATAATAAATATAAACTTCCTTGTTTTGCTGATGATACAGGTCTTGAAGTTAATGCCCTGGGAGGCGCACCGGGTGTTTTTTCAGCAAGGTATGCCGGTGAAAACAAAACTTTTAATGATAATATAGAAAAATTGTTACAACAACTGCGAAATGTTAAAGACCGCAGGGCACGATTCAGAACGGTTATTGCTCTTTGTCTGAACAATAACATTCATCTTTTTGAGGGTGTTGTAAATGGTATTATCACATCAGAAAAATATGGCAGCTCCGGTTTTGGATATGACCCGATTTTTATGCCTGAAGGTTTTACAATTACTTTTGCGCAACTGACTGCTGCAGAGAAAAATATTATCAGCCATAGGTATGCAGCCATTAATAAATTATTAAACTCTGAAATACTTTGAATCTCTGCTTTTTTAATTGCTTATGAAACACACAAAGAACTCATTTTTGAACTATTTTTTACTTATACTACTAAGTGTTTTTGAGTTTATATATCCTCTATATCCGCAAAATGCAAATACTGACTTAATCCAGTTTTCTGGTGTTGTTGTTAGTTCTGACAGTTTGCAACCCATTGCTTTTACTAATGTTATAATTGAAAATTCTAACAGAGGTACAATAAGCGATTATTATGGATTTTTTTCTATTGTTGCACAAAAGAAGGATACTATTATTTTTTCCGCTGTCGGCTATAAAAAAAATAAGTTTATTATACCTGATACTTTGACAGTTAACAGGTATTCACTTATACAAGTTATGTCTTATGATACAATAATGTTGAGCGAAACCGTTATATATCCCTGGCCTACTCTTGAACAGTTTAAACAAGCTTTTATGAAAGTTGAAATACCGGATGATGATTTGGAACGAGCTAAAAAAAATCTTGCCCTTTCCGAAATGAAAGAAAGATATATGAATATGCCTATGGACGGCTCTATGAATTTTAAGAACTTAATGGATAACAAAACAAGCAGGCTGTATTATGCCGGTCAATATCCGCCAAACAATCTCCTTAACCCAATAGCCTGGGCTAAATTTATTCAAGCCTGGAGAGAAGGCAAATTCAAAAGAAAAAACTGAGACATAACATAAAAAAAATGATTTTTAAACAAAGACAAATAGGTTTTTTTACCCGATTCATCTTTCAAATTGGCTCATCAGCATATCGGCACATCGGCACATTGATTTTGCTCATTGCCTTGTTCCCTGTTTCTTTATGTTTATCGCAGGAAAAGGCTATTATTATGGGGCGCGTTATAAACCAGGATAAAAAGCCGGTTGAGATGGTTAATATTGCGTTAGAAGGCGAGAGTAGTGGTACTTCAACTAATAATAGGGGTGAATATAGTCTGACTGTGCCAGCAGGTAAATATATTACAGTTTACTATTCTTACTTAGGTTACGATATAAAAAAAGAAAAATTTTATCTGAAAGTTAATGAAAAAAGAATACATAATGTTACTCTTACTGCCAAAGTTGAAATTCTAAATGAAGTTAAAATACAGGACCAGGAGAGCAGGAAAAGTGAATTAATAAGGATAGACCCTAAAACAGTAACTGTTATACCCAGTGTAGGAGGAGGTGTAGAGTCTATATTAAAAACTCTGCCGGGCGTTTCTTCTAATAATGAATTAAGTTCTCAGTATTCTGTAAGAGGTGGCAATTTTGATGAGAACCTTGTTTATGTAAACGATATTGAGATATATAGACCCTTTCTCATAAAAGCAGGCCAGCAGGAAGGCTTAAGTTTTATTAATTCCGACCTTGTTTCTTCCATTTTGTTTTCTGCTGGCGGATTTGAAGCTAAATATGGAGATAAAATGTCCTCTGTTCTGGATATTAAATACAAAGAACCTAAAACTTTCGCCGGCTCTGTTAGCGCTTCTTTGCTCGGGGCTTCTGCTCATCTGGAAGGCTTCAAGAAAAAGGCTAATCTTTCTTATTTAGTCGGAATTAGACAAAAATCTAACCAATATATTCTTAAATCTATGGAAACTAAAGGCGATTACAAGCCTTCTTTCACTGATATCCAGACTTACATTAATTATACTCCTAATTCAAAGTTAGATATAGGATTTTTAGGAAATTTTTCGCGTAATAAGTTTACTGTTGTTCCCGAAACAAGGGAGACAAGGTTTGGGACTATACAGGAAGCCCTTAGGTTAAAAGTCTATTTTGATGGCAAAGAGATAGATAGTTATAATTCAGGGCTGGCTGCTCTTAACTTTAATTTTAAAACAAATAATAAAACGAAACTTAAATTTATTTTTTCCGCTTTTAGGTCTTTTGAGTACGAAACTTATGATATTTTGGCTGAATATTGGTTAGACCAGTTAGAGACCGGTTTTGGAAAAGAAAGTTTTGGTGAAGCTGCTTATAACAGGGGCGTCGGTGGTTTTCTTAATCATTCCCGAAATTATCTTAATTCTACTGTATTGGCTATTGAGCATAAAGCTTACAAGGATATTGGTTCTGCCGGAATTATCCAGTGGGGTGTTAAGTATTCCAAAGAAATTATTGATGATAAAATTAATGAATGGTCTTTGATTGATTCTGCCGATTATACTACGCCCCGACCTGCTGATTTTATTGATTATAAAATTGATAATTACGGTAATATTGTTTATAATAATAAAATATATAATTCACGTCCCTTTAATAATTTTCAACTTAAGGATTATGTTAAATCTCATATTAATCTTAATTCTGACAGAATTTCTGCTTTTGTTCAGCAAACTACCTCTTTTAATGTAAAACAGGAATGGAAATTGGTATATGGTTTAAGGGCTTCTTACTGGTCTTTGAATAATCGGCTTGATTATGGTCCCAGAGCGATGCTTTCTTTTAAACCTCAATGGACTAAAGATATTGTTTTTAGATATTCTGCCGGCTATTATTATCAACCTCCTTTTTATCGCGAACTTAGAAATATGGACGGGGAAATTGTTAAAAATATTAAATCTCAAAGCTCTCTGCTTGTGAGTGGTGCTATGGATATGAATATAAAAGCCTGGAATCGCCCTTTCCGCGTTCTTTCTGAGATTTATTATAAATATCTTTATAATCTTATTCCTTACGAAATTGATAATGTTCGTATTCGTTATTACCCCGGTATGCTTGCTACTGGATATGCTACCGGCTTTGACTTTAAAATTAACGGCGAGTTTGTTAAGGATGTTGAATCCTGGTTATCTCTTTCGATAATGAAAACTATGGAAGATATTAAAAATGATAATAAAGCTTATATACCGCGTCCTACAGACCAGCGTTTTAACCTTGGGCTCTTTTTCCAGGATTATATACCAAAAAATCCTACATATAAAATGCACCTTAATTTTCTTTATGGTAGCCGTTTACCTTTCGAACCTGCTAAATCTTATAAAGCCTTTACTCCCCTTCGCATTCCTCCTTATTTTAGGGTTGACATTGGCTTTTCCAAACAAATTAAGTCTGAAGATAATCCTCTTTCTGATAAAAATTTATTTAGATTTTTTAAAAATATTTGGCTTAGCCTGGAAGTTTTTAACCTCCTGCAAAACAATAATATTATTTCATATATTTGGGTTACTGATGTTAGCAATCAGCAATATGCCGTCCCTAATTATCTTACTCCCAGACAACTTAATCTTAAATTATTTATGGACTTCTAAATACTTACTATCCGCTACCCGCTACCAGTTACCGTTAGGCGAAGCGTCCACGCTTCGTCTAAATACTTTCTACCCAAACCCATTTCAATAATAATATTATTTTTGCACCTTAATATTATATTTATATGAAGAAAAAAATATTTATAAACAGCTTATTATTATTGTTATTTTCTCTTTTTTTAATTAATTGTAAAAATTCTAAAACGAATAAAATGGAACAGGATTTAAAAGATTTTATCAAACAGTTTGAGGCTAAATCTGCCCCTTTGATTAAACAAGTTAATCTCGCTTATTTTAATGCGACTATATCTGGTAAAGAAGATGATTATAAATTGGTAAATGATTTGCAGATAAAGCTTTCTGATATGTTTTCTAATAAGGAAGACTTTGGAAAGTTAAAACATTTTAAAGAAAGCCCCAATATTGTGGATTCTTTGTTGCTTAGGCAGCTTGATGTACTTTATTCTGCCTTTCTTTCAAGCCAGATAGACGAAGTCAAAAGAAAAACTATGATTAATCTCTCTACTAATATTGAGCAGATGTATTCTACTTTTAGAGCCGAAATAAATAATAAAAAAGTTTCTGATAATGATATTGAAGATTTGCTTACTAATTCTACTAATTCTAAAGACCTTGAAGCTGCCTGGAGAGCTAGTAAAAAGGTTGGCGCTTTTGTCGCTGATAGTGTTATAAAATTAGTTAGACTCCGTAATGAAGTAGCTAAAGAATTAGGTTTTAATAATTACCACCAAATGTCTTTAATTCTTAGCGAACAAAAACCTGAAGAAATTAATGCCATTTTTGATGAGCTTGACAAATTTACTACTAATCTTTTTGTTAATGAAAAAGATATAATTGATAATTATTTTGCTAAGCGTTACAAAGTTGATAAAAAAGATTTAATGCCCTGGCATTATCAAAATAGATTTTTTCAGGAAGCCCCTAAAATTTATGATATGGATTTGGATGTTTATTTTAAAGATAAAGACCTCGTTGCTCTTACCTCCAATTATTATAAAAGTATCAATTTAGATGTTGATGATATTATTAAACGTAGCGATCTCTTTGAAAAACCAGGTAAAAATCAGCACGCTTATTGCACAGATATTGATAATGAAGGTGACGTTAGGGTGCTTTGTAATGTTAAACCCAATTATAAATGGATGAATACTATGCTTCACGAATTTGGACACTCCGCTTATGATAAATATATTGATATTAAATTACCTTATTATCTCCGTGAACCTGCTCACATTTTTACTACCGAAGCTATTGCTATGATGTTTGGTCATTTTGCCTCTTCTCCTCAATGGCTTAAAGATATGCTTAATATTTCCGACATTGAAGCAAATAAAATTAAAACCGATTGTTTTAATACTTTAAAATTAGAACAATTGGTCTTCAGTCGCTGGTCCCAGGTTATGTATAGGTTTGAAAAAGCTATGTACGAAAACCCCGAACAGGATTTGAATAAATTATGGTGGGATTTGGTTGAAAAATATCAGATGATTAAAAAACCAGTCGGTAGAAATGAACCCGATTGGGCTTCTAAAATTCATATTGCAACCTCTCCCTGTTATTATCATAATTATCAACTTGGCGAACTCTTTGCTTGCCAGCTCAGTAATTATATTATTAAAAATATTATAAAATCCGATGATTTATATAACCAGAGTTTTTATAATAATCCTGCTGTCGGCGCTTTTCTTATAGATAAAGTTTTCAAACCGGGTAAAAAATATTATTGGAACGAGATGATTCAAAAAGCTACCGGCGAAAAACTAACTTCTAAGTATTTCGCTTTACAGTTTGAAAATAAATAAGGGTATCTCTAAAAACTCTGTTTTCCCTCTCCTAATTTTAGGAGAGGGTAAGGGTGAGGTTAAATTTTTATTAGTTTTTCCCCATAATTTTTCTTTTATAATTTTTTTATTTTTCTTTGTTTTTACTGTTTTTATTTCTAAAGCTCAGGATAAAAATCTTAATGATTTATATCTAAATAAAAATAGTGTCAGAGCTGTATTTTATAATACTGAAAATCTTTTTGATGTTTTTAATGACAGTATAACCGATGATGATGATTACACTGCCAAATCTCCCCGTAATTGGAATTATCAAAGATATACCTATAAAATAAATAGCCTTGCTAAAATTCTTCTCGCAGTCGGTGAATGGGAAGCGCCTGCTTTTATCGGTTTAGCTGAAATTGAAAATAGCTTGGTTTTATCTGACCTTACTAAAAAAACATCTCTTAAAAATTTTAATTACAATTTTATTCATTTCGATTCTCCCGATATCAGAGGGATGGACGTTGCCTTACTCTTCAGATATGAATTTTTTAAACCTTTAAATAGTAAACCCTTAAAAATTAACGCTTTTAAAACCCGTGACATACTCTATGTTAAAGGTCTTTTATTAAACAAAGATACTTTACATATATATATTAATCATTGGTCCTCCAAAAGAGGCGACAGTCATCTCTCACAATACAAAAGAAATACCGAAGCTGCTTTATTAAGAAAGCATTCCGATTCTCTGTTTACAATTAATCCCAATGCCCTCATCTTAATAATGGGTGATTTCAATGAACAGCCTTCTGATACTGCTTTAAGATATATACTTGCTGCTTCTGATAAGTCTGATAAATTAAATAATAAGCTTATAAATTTGATGTCTCAAAATTTCAATTCCTCTGAATGGTCTTATATTTATAATTTTAATAATTTATCTCAGAAATATCTGTTTGACCAGATTATTATTTCCTCTGCTCTCTATAACAATAAGTCCAAAGCAATAATTTTTAAACCCGACTATTTATTTGAATTATATAACGACGAGAAAATTCCATTTAAAACTTATAATGGTTATAAATATAACAAAGGTTTTAGTGATCATCTCCCTGTTTCTTTTACCCTATATTAATTTATAATTAATCAATCATTAAATGTTTCACATTTTGCAAATGTGAAACATTTTATAATATGTATCGAGTTAGGCGAAGCGTCCACGCTTCGTCTAAATACTTACTACCCGTTACCCGTTACCCGCTACCCGCTACCTATTACCCGCTACTTATTTTAATCTTTCCTTACTTATTTAAAAATTTTATACTTTTGCTCCAAATTTAATTCTAATTATATGCCTGAAATTTCTAAAAGAGGTCTCGCAATGCCTCCTTCTCCTATCAGAAAACTCGTCCCTTTTGCTGATGAAGCTAAAAAAAGGGGTGTTAAAGTTTTTCATCTTAATATAGGTCAACCTGATATTGAAACTCCTCAGGTTGCTTTGAATGCTATTCATAATTTTAACCAGAAAGTAGTTGAGTACTCACATTCTGCGGGTATTCTTTCTTATAGAAAAAAATTATGCGATTATTACAAGTCTAATAATATTAATATCAGTCCTGATGATATTATAGTTACCTCCGGTGGTTCAGAGGCTATTTTATTTGCTATGCAGACCTGTATGAATGAAGGCGATGAAGTTATAATTCCTGAGCCTTTTTATGCTAATTATAATGGTTTTGCTATTAGCTCCGGTGTTGTTGTCAAACCTTTGCTTTCTTCTATTGAATCAGGTTTTGCTCTTCCAGCTATCAAAGATTTTGAAAATGCTATTACTCCCAGAACTAAAGCTATATTGGTTTGTAATCCAAATAATCCTACAGGTTATCTTTATTCAAAGGATGAGCTTGAGCAATTAAGAGATCTCGTTAAAAAATATGATCTATATTTGTTTGCAGATGAGGTTTACAGAGAATTTTGTTATGATGGAAAAAAACATTATTCTGTTATGCAACTAAAGGGAATTGAAGAAAATACTATACTTATTGACTCTGTTTCCAAACGCTATAGTGCCTGTGGTTTTAGAATAGGCGCTTTAATTTCTAAAAATAAATGTTTGATGCAAACTGCTCTCAAATATGCTCAGGCTCGGCTTAGTCCTCCTACTTTCGGGCAGGTCGCTTCTGAAGCTGCTATTGATACTCCTCCTTCTTATTTTGACGATGTTTTGGATGAATATCATAATAGAAGAAATATTGTTGTTCAGTCTATTAACAAGATACCTGGCGCTTTTTGTCCTAATCCTTCAGGTGCTTTTTATGTTGTTGCCCGCTTGCCTATTGACAACTCCGATAGATTTTGCCAATGGTTACTGGAGGACTTTAATTATGAGAACCGTACTGTTATGCTTGCACCTGCTACCGGATTCTATTCTACTAAAGGAAAAGGTTTAAACGAAGTGAGAATTAGCTATGTCCTTAATGTCCGGGATCTCGCTGATTCTATGTTATGCCTTGAACAAGCCTTAAAAGTTTACCCCGGCAGATCTTTATAAATTTTATAATTCAATATTAAAATTTTTAAATAAACACATTGGCACATTCCCTCTCCTGTTCTTAGGAGAGGGTTAGGGTGAGGTTACATTAACACATTAGCATAACATTGAACCTTCAAAATTTAACCTTTTCAATTCTTCTTTTTTGCATTTTTGTTTGTGGACTATCTAACTCTTTACTCAGTCAGGATGGTAAAAACGTACCTTATAAAAACAAATACCACATTATTCTTAAAAATAAAAAAGGAAGCACTTTTAATCCTTATGAATATTTTGATGTTAAAGCTATTGAAAGGCGTTTGAATAATTCTGTTAATTTATATGACTCTACAGATTTTCCTGTATCTCAGATTTACGTTAATTTAATTAGACAAGAAGTTGATTCTATTATTTTTATAAGCAGATGGTTTAATTTTATTTCCGTTTCTGCTTATCCTTTGCAGATTTTAAATCTTCAGTATTATAAGTTTATTGATAAGATTGTATCTGTTCCTCCTCTGCAAGGTAAACTTTCTGCTTTTCAATGTGTTCGGGATATAAACTCTATCTCTGGGTTGTACTCTGTCGATTCTGTTCTATTTTATAATTCTTATAATACATCTTTAAGTCCTGAAAATAAACATTTATTATTCAATCAAATAAATATTTTGGATGCTGATGTTTTTCAAAATAATAATATTGATGGCAGAGCTAAGAGGATTGCTATTTTTGACGGCGGATTTCCGGGTGTTAATAATAATCCTGTTTTTGATAATATTCGTAAAGAAAACAGGATTATTAAAACCTGGAATTTCGCTAATAATAAAGAATTTGTTTACTCCTGGAATACCCACGGTACTATGGTTATGTCTTGTATCGCTGGGAGAATTAATGATATTAATATTGGTCTTGCTACTGGTGCTGAGTTTCTCCTTGCCCGTACTGAAGTTGATAGCGAACCTTTTATAGAGGAAGTAAACTGGCTTGCTGCTGCTGAATGGGCTGATAAAAATGGTGCTGATATTATCAACAGTTCCCTGGGTTATAATTTTCAAAGATACTTCCCTGAAGATATGGATGGTAAAACTTCTTTCGTTGCCAAAGCCGCTAATTTAGCCGCCAGAAAAGGTATGCTTGTTGTTAATGCCGCTGGTAATGAAGGTACTCTTGAATGGTCTAAAATTATTACTCCTGCTGACGCCGACTCTGTTCTTACAGTTGGTGGTATTGACCCCCAAACAGGCTTTCATATCAGTTTTAGTTCTTTTGGTCCTTCCTCTGATAAAAGATTAAAACCTAATGTCTCTGCTTTCGGTCAGGTCATTGCTGCCGGAAAAAAAGGCTTATCCAAAGTTGAAGGTACTTCTTTCGCTGCTCCTCTTATTGCAGGCTTTGCTGCCTGTGCCTGGCAACTTAAATCTTCTTTAACAAATATGCAATTGTTTTCTGAAATTCAAAAGTCTGGCAGTTTATATCCTTATTTTGATTATGCTCACGGTTATGGTGTTCCTAAAGCTTCTTATTTCTTTAGTTCTTCTCAGTTAGATTCTACTTCCAATTTGTTTCAAATTATTAAAACTAATTACGGTTTATTAACTATTAAATTTAATACACCTATTCAGGTTAATGATCTTTTATATTTTAATTTACAGGACAGTAAAGGTTTTTTATTAAAATATTATATTTTATCTGTTGAATCACAGGAATTTTCTCTTCCTGTTAGTTTTTATAACAAGGCTGATTTTTTAAATATTCATTTTAGAAATCAGACCCTTAAATATAAGTTAAACACTACTCAATAATCATTACCCATTACCCGCTACCCGCTACTCGCTACTCATTACTAACTACCCGCTATCTGCTACCCGTTACCCGCTACTCGCTACCCGCTACCCGCTATCTGCTACTCGCTACTCAAATCCAATTCTTCCGAATTCTTATATAATAATTTTTTTAAATCATTTAGCATAGCTGCTAAATGGCTCCCCGTATTATTGAGTATTATTATACTATTTTTATCATCTACAAATCTTGTGATACTTGTCTTATATCCGTGCCACCAGCCATTATGATAAATAACCCGTTTACCTTCAAATTCTTTAATACGCCACCCAAAGCCATAAGGTATTTCCTTATTATTTTTTAAAATTGAAGTACTGAATGCTATTTTTAATGTAGAGTCACTTATGAGCTTTTGTTCGTATAGTGCCTTATCCCATCTATACATATCCTCTATGGTTGAAAAAACTCCTTTATCCCCATATATACAATCTTCATTATTATCTGTTATTATTCTTGTATATTTTTTCCCCTTGATATGACCTTCTGCTCTCGTTTTAAGCGTATCCATAATTTTTTTATTATAAACGAAACTATTTATCATTTCTAACTTATCAAATATTCTCTCTTTTAAAAATACTCCAAAATCCTCTCCGCTTATTTTTTCTATTAATAATGCAAGAAAAACATAACCGCTGTTTGAATAAGAGAATCTTGTACCAGGTATAAAATTTAAAGGTAATTTGTGTTTCTTATAGAGTTCTAATACATCCTTATTGGTTATATTTATTTTTCCTGAAGCATATTTTTCTACTAACCATATATAATTTTGTAGTCCTGAAGTGTGGTTTAACAATTGCCGTATGCTTATATTGTTGTAAGGAAAATCTTTTATATGCTTAACTACCAAATCATCATAATCCAACTTCTTTTCTTCTGCCAGTATCATAATTGCCATTGCTGTGAATTGCTTACTTACTGAGGCTAACTGAAACACACTATTATAATTTAGTTCTGTTTTCTTTAGCAGATTTGAATACCCTAAGCTATTTTTATATATTGGTTCATTATTTTTTACTATTATTATATTACCGTTAAATTTATATTTATTTAAGATATTGCTTATTGTTTTATTTAGTAATTCATTTTCCTCTGTATTTACTATTTTTATGGGTTCTTGTATTTTTAAATTGCTCAAAGCCGTTCTGGTACTCATCTCAGCATTTTTGCTTATGATTAATACTAAGGAGAAAATAATTATAATAATTGCTATTGTTTTTATTTTCATTTTAGGCTCTTTTTTATAGTATTTTTAATTTTATGTTTTATTAATAATTAGTGTCTTTTCATTAAGTCCCTTTTAAATTTTTCTTTGCGGCTTCTTAGCGATTAACTTTGTGATACTTTGCGGTTAATGTTTTCCTGTCTTTGTAGTCATAATTAATTATCAAATAGTTATTTGATTTTTCAGATAACTTTTCAAAAATGGGTTTATACCCATTTCCATATCACCAAATCGGCAACAAATATATTTATTTTATTATTAACTCTAAATATGTTAAAATATTTTTATGAACAAGTACTAATTAAGTTATTAACAATTTTATTTTATTCCTCTGATTTTCAGGCAAAAAAATATTTTTTCTAATTTGTTCTCCTTAGCGATTTTTTCTCGTTTTCTCAAATTAATACTTTTTTTCCAAAATATGGACAGGTAAAAAACCTAACTTATTATTAATTATAATTGATTATCAGTATATTATATTTTTTAGCATTATTTTTGTTGGTAAATTAATAAATAATTGATAAATATCAAAACTTTAATCTTAATTTATACGTTAAAAATTAACTAATTTACAAAAAAATAAATACAATTTATTCATTCATTGTTAATTATTTATGAATTATTATGAAATTTTAAATTAAACATAATATATTTTTGAAAACTCAAAATTAATGTAACTTATCTAATATCAAATATTAAAAATCTTATTAATCAATACGCAATTTTATGGAAAAGATTACCTCTTTTAAAAAATCAGTTGAAAAACTTTATTTATTTTTCATAGCTGCCTTTTTCTTTTTATTTGTTTTTAATTGCTATTCCCAATCTAACGCTGGTCACAAAAACATTAGAAAAGAAAACATTAAGGCAACTTCTGTTATTCCTAATGCTTTGTCTGAACTTAATCATTCAGAGCCCATTATGGATGATTTGCTTAAATCTTATCAAAATACTATTTATTTTACTCAGAATAAAGGGCAATGGCCTGACAGTATTCTTTTCAAAGCTGATTTTAATCTCGGTCAGGCTCTCGTTACTAAATCAGGTATGATAGTCGGTACTTTTGACCCTGTTTCTATTGCCGCTGCTAATGAGCAGGTTGAGAGATGGGAGCAAACTATTAAAGATGGTAAAATTTTTAACGAGCCTTGGGTTCCTCTCAAAGGGCATGGTTGGAAAATGAAATTTAAAAATTCTTCCCCTAAAATGTCGGTCGCTCCTAAAAAGAAACACTTGGATTATTTTAATTATTTCTTAGGGGGAGATAAATCTAAATTCGCCTCTAATGTTTATAATTATGGCGAAATTTTCTTTTCTGATGTTTACGATAAGATTGATGTTAGGTATTATCCTGCTCAGGACGGTTCTCTTGAATATGACATCATCTGCAAGCCTGGTGCTGACCTCTCTAAAGTTGAGTTACAATTGGATGGTATTAATGGATTAGTTGTTCAAAATGGAAAACTTAAAATTAAAACTTCTGTCGGCGAAATGGATTTTCCCGAGCCTTATTCTTATCAGATGCTTGACGGTAAAGAAGTTCAGGTTAAAACTGCTTATAAGGCAACTGGTAAAACAAGTATTGGATTTGATGTTAAGAATTATGATGCTTCCAAACCTTTAATAATCGACCCTATTGCTCTTAGGTGGGCTACCTGGATATCTAATAATGCTTCTCAAAACTCTCACGGACACGGTATATGGGTGGACCAGTCTAATAATGCCATTTATGTTACTGGTTGGTATCAGGTTACCGGACTTATTACTGTTAATGCTTTCCAATCTACTTCTGCTGGCGGTGTGGATTTATTTATTGGCCGTTATGCTGAGCCTGCTTCCGTTGGTGATGCCGGTACAAGGGTTTGGCAAACTTATCTTGGCAGCGGTACTACCGATAACCCTTACGCTCTTGAACAAGGTCCCGATGGTAATATATATATAGTTGGTTACACTTCAAGTAATACTAAACAATTTCCTCTTAAAGGTGGCTCTGAATTTTCTGGTACTTCTCTTGATAATCGCTCCCAGTCTGGTCAGAATATTTTTATTATGAAAATTAATCAGTCAGGTACTTCTTTTAAGGCTGCTGTCGTCGGTGGTAACTCTACTGAAGAAGTTTATGACCTCCGTTTTACTAAAGCCGGTAATATTGTCGTTGCCGGTAGTACTAAAAGTACCAACCTTTCTACTTTATATCCCGGTAAAGGCGCTTCTAATACTAATAATGGTGGTACTGATGTCCTTGTTTTCAGTATTAATAAAGATCTCAATTCTATGCTCTGGATGCGTAACTATGGCGGAAGTGGAGATGACCAGGCTAATATTATGTTGGCTCATCCAACTAGCGGCTCTATTTTTATAGGTGGTGCTACCAAATCCTCTAACTTTCCAACTAATAGTCCCAGACAATCTTCTTTAGGTGGAACTCAAAGCGGGTTTCTTCAAAAACTTAATGCTTCTGGTTCTACTGTTTGGAGTTCTTATTTTAAGGCAATCTCCGGCTCTACTTCTATTCTCTGTATGGAATTTAACTTTGCTAAAAATAAATTTTATTTTGGCGGCTTAACTGATGGATTAAATTCTGCTAATGTTAGTGCTTCTGGCGTTTATCAGAGCTCCATTAAAGGCGGCACTGACTTTTTTATCGCTTTAATGGATACAAACCAGGTATTTGCTAAAGGTACTTATCTCGGTTCTTCTTCTGATGAATATAATATGATGGGGCTTAATGTGGATCTTAATGATGATGTTTATATTTTTGGTTATACTCCCGGTACTAATTTCCCTGTTACTTCTGATGCCTTACAGTCAACTAATCTCGGTAGTAATGATAAAACTTTTACTAAAGTTAAAAGTGATTTCTCTCAGCTTTTATATGGTACTTATTATGGTGGTTCTTCTGATGATTATGACCCCGTCGGCGAAAGAGGTATTAAATTCTCTGCTTGTCGTATTTATACAATAGTTACTGCTACTTCTAAAGATATACCATTAACCCAGGGAGCAATAACAACTAATAAATTAAGCTCTACATCTATATTAGAACCTGGTCTGGTTGTGTGGGCTAATCCTCCCGATTTAGACGGTAATATTGTAAGCGGAAATCAAACTGTTTGTCCGGGACAGGTTCCTTCTACTTTAACAGGGACGGTTCCTTTTTATAAAATGCCTGCTATTGTAAGAAACGGTGTTTTATCTAATTATCCTGATATAGGAATTGCTACTACTTATCAATGGCAGCGAAGCCTTGACAGTATTAACTGGGTTGATGTTACCGGTGGAAATACTCCTAATCTTGCAGGTACTGTTATTGGTGCCATTTCTCAAAAAACTTATTTCAGAAGAGTCGTCGGCGGCGACGCCTGTGTTTTACCAGGGGCTTCCGCAGTTGTTATTAATATTAAAAATATCAATGTATCAGGTTCTATTATTAATGTCAAATGTTATGGTCAAAATACCGGTGCTATTAATACTACTGTCTCTGGTGGCTCGGCTCCTTATACTTATTTATGGTCTAATGATTTTACAACTGCTAATCTTACATCGGTTTTAGCAGGCTCTTATTCTGTTACTGTTACTGATGCCGATGGATGTCAATCTGTTAAGTCTTTTACTATTATTGAACCTTCAGCTTTAGACGCATCATTTACTACTATACCTGTTGACCCTTGTGGTTTAACAAATGGTAGTGCTTCTGTTTCTATTACTGGTGGTGTTGCTCCTTATACTTATCTCTGGAGTAATGGAGAAACAGGACAGACTGTAACTGCGGTTGCAGCCGGTACTTATACAGTTACGATTAAGGATGCGAATAATTGCCAACTAATTGGTGAGGCGATTGTTACTTCTCTTAATGCTACTTTAATTACTGGCAACGTTACTAATGCTTCCTGTAATGGCGCTAATGACGGTGCCATTACTGTTAGTTTATCAAGTGGCGTTCCCCCATATACAATATTATGGTCAGATGGTCCTACAACTCAAAACCGTTCAGGATTAACAGCCGGTCAATATACAATTAAGGTAACTGATGTTAATAACTGTGTTGCTTCGAAAACTTTTACTGTTGCCCAACCCGTTTTTGCTGTTAATGTTAATATAATTAAGGCTATAAGTTGTTTTGGCGGTTCAGACGGTTCTCTCTCTGCTACAATTACCGGCGGTTCTTCTCCTTTTACTTATCTTTGGAGTAATGGTTTTACTTTAGCTACTTCTTCCGGTCTTTCTGCAGGTGCTTATACAGTTACAGTTACTGATGCTAAAGGTTGTAAAAAAGTAGCTTTAAATACTTTAGCAAATCCTCCTTTATTAACTGCTGCTTGCGAAATTGTTGATTCTATTAGTTGTTATAATACCAATACAGGGCAATTAACTGTTTATGCTAATGGAGGGACATCTCCTTATACTTATTTGTGGAGTAATGGAAGTACTAATGTTAATCTTCCAAATATTGGAATAGGTAATTATAGTGTTACAGTTACTGATGCAAAAGGCTGTATAGCTATTTGTTCAAAAGTACTTAATCAGCCTGCTGATCTTGTCATTAATATGAGTACTACACCCGTAGGTTGCAATGTAGACAATAGCGGAACTGCTACAGCTTCACCTGTAGGCGGCAGAGCTCCATATAGGTATGCCTGGAGCACTGTGCCTTCTCAAACTACTGCTACTGCTACTGGACTTATTACCGGTACTTATACTGTTACTGTTACTGATAACAATGGTTGTGTTAAAACAGCTTCTGTTATCGTAACATCTATTACTGGTTTAACTGTTTCAATTACAGCTCAGACAAATGTTGATTGTTTTGGAAATAATACTGGTTCTGCTACAGTTACTCCTGCTAACGGCTCTTCGCCCTTTACTTATCTTTGGAATACAACACCTGCTCAAACAACAGCTAAAGCTTCAAATCTTGCAGCAGGAACCTATACTGTTACTGTTACCGATAAAAATGCCTGTTCAGGTACAACAACAGCAACTATTACTCAGCCGGCAGCACAATTAACAGCATCTATATTATCAAAAACAGATGTTTTATGCTATGGTCAATGTACTGGTTCTGCTACTGTTACAGTTAGCGGAGGTACTCAACCTTATGCTTATGTATGGGAATATCAGAATAAGAAAAAATTGAACGAAGCAGGTGTGTCTATTGATGCTCCTGGCTGTTTATCAACCAACCCTACCTGTAATAATCTTTGTGCTGGTAATTTTATCGTTTTCATAACCGATAAAAACGGTTGTACTACTTCAGTAACAGTTACTATTACTCAACCTGTATCTGCTCTTTCTTTATCAATATCATCACAAACTGATATATTATGTTTTGGAGCTAATACAGGTTCTGCTTCTGTTACTGCTTCAGGAGGTTCTGCTCCTTATACTTATTTATGGAATACAAGTCCTGCTCAAACAACAGCAATGGCTTCAAACCTTTATGCAGGTTCTTATTCTGTTACAGTTACCGATAATAATGGGTGTACCCAAACAAAATCTGTAACAATAAATCAGCCTGCTTCTTCATTATCAGCAAATATCAGTAGCAAGATAGATGTATTATGTTATGGAGACGCAACAGGAGCGGCAACGGTCTTAGCCAGCGGTGGAACTTCCCCATATTCATATCTCTGGAGTAACAATGCAACAACGGCAACTATAAACAATTTAACAGCCGGTACTTATACAGTAACCATAACCGATAAAAACGGTTGTACAACGACCATATCCACAGTAATAACTCAGCCCTCCGGCATTCTGACAGCCAGTATAACAGCCAAATCAGATGTAACATATTTTGGAGGTAATAATGGCAGCGCAACAGTAAAAGCCTCAGGCGGCACGTCCCCTTATACTTATTTATGGAATACCATACCTGCACAAACTAATGCTACAGCAACAAATTTGACAGCCGGCATCTATACTGTAACCGTAACAGATAATAACGGTTGTACAACAACAGTAAATGTTACTATTAATCAACCATCCGACCCATTAACCTCCACAATAACCTCAAAAGAAGATGTTTTATGCTTTGGAGGTAATAATGGCAGTGCAACAGTAACAGCTAATGGTGGCACTACACCATACACTTATTTATGGAGCAACAATGCTACAACCGCAACAATAAACAATCTGACTGCCGGTACTTATACAGTAACGGTAACGGATTTTTATAATAATATAACAACATCAACAGCAATAATAAGTCAGCCCTCATCAGCATTAAATGCAGCAATTTCCACACAGACCAATGTATTATGCTATGGTGAATCAACAGGAGCAGCTACAGTTATAGCCAGCGGCGGCACTTCACCTTATACATATCTATGGAGTAACAATGCAACCACAGCAACTATAACCAATCTGGCATCAGGTTCATACACCGTAACGGTAAAAGACAAAAACAACTGTACATCAACAGCTACAGTAAACATCACACAACCTAATTCAGCATTAACAACTAATATAAGCAGCAAGACAAATGTACTATGCTATGGCGACTTTACAGGCAGTGCGACAGTATCAGCTTCAGGCGGTACATCTCCATATAGCTATCTATGGAATAGTACCCCTGCCCAGACAACAGCCACAGCTACAGCTTTATCAGCAGGAACTTATTCTGTTACCATAACTGATAATAACGGTTGTATTAAAACAGAAAGCGTAACAATAAGCCAGCCGGCATCAGCTTTAAGTGCCTCTATAAACGACAAGACCGATGTAAAATGTTATGGAGAAGCCACAGGATCAGCTAAGGTAACTGCCAGCGGTGGGACAACAGCTTATGCATATCTCTGGAGTAATAATGCAACAACAGCACAAATAAATAATTTAACAGCCGGCACATATACAGTAACCGTAACTGATAAGAATGGATGTACAATAACAGAAAGTGTAATAATCAGCCAGCCCTCCAATCCTTTACAGGCTTCTATCACCGGTCAGAGTAATGTAACCTGGTATAGCGGCAATAATGGCAGCGCCACAGTAACAGCTTCCGGCGGCACAGCTCCTTATTCATATTTATGGAATACAACACCTGCTCAGACAGGCGGCACAGCAACAAATCTGCCAGCCGGTACTTATACAGTAACCGTAACAGACAAAAACGGATGTACCACAACAGCCACTGTAACGATAACTCAACCGAGCGATCCATTAACAGCAATAATAACCTCTAAGACCGATGTCTTATGTTATGGCGGTAATAATGGCAGTGCAACAGTAACAGTATCCGGCGGCACAGCACCATATACTTACTTGTGGAGTAATAATGCAACTACAGCAACAATAAACAATCTTACAGCAGGGACTTATGTAGTAACCGTAACAGATTTTTATAATAATACAGTTGTAACATCAGCAACAATTAGTCAACCAGCAGCAGAATTATCAGCAAGTCTTTCATCAAAAACAGATGTAGGATGTTATGGAGAATCCACAGGCTCTGCAGCAGTAACAGCCTCAGGTGGCACAGCTCCTTATACTTATTTATGGAATATTTATCCGGCTCAAAATACTCCTACTGTTAATAATCTTTCTGCAGGAAACTATACCGTTACAGTAACAGATTTTAATAATTGTACAAAAACAGTAAATGTTACTATTAATCAACCTGCTACTTCGCTCGCAAGTTCTATTCCCAATAAAGTTAATGTAGATTGTTATGGCGAGGCTACAGGCTCTGCTACTGTTTCAGCTTCAGGCGGCACATCTCCTTATACTTATCTTTGGAGCAATAATGCAACTACAGCAACAATAAATAACTTAGTAGCAGGAAATTATACTGTTACAATTACAGATAAAAATGGATGTACAAATATTGAAACAGTTACTATAAATCAACCTGTTTCAAAGCTTACTGCAGCTATAAGTTCAAAAACAGATATATTTTGTTATGGAGATAATACAGGATCTGCTAAAGTAACAGCTTATGGCGGCACAGCTCCTTATAATTACCTTTGGAGTAATAATGCAACTACTCAGCAGATAGATAATTTGTCTGCCGGTCAATATTATGTTACAGTTACCGATTATAATGGATGTACTTCAGTAGAAAGTGTTGTAATAACCGAACCTTCAGGCGCATTATCAGCATCAATTACCTCTCAAAGCAATGTAACCTTCTTTGGTGGCAGCAATGGTTCAGCTACAGTAACAGCTACTGGCGGCACAGCTCTTTATTCTTATTTATGGAATACTACACCTCCACAAAATAGTTCTACCGCTTCAAATTTAAGTGCAGGAACTTATAAAGTTACTGTTACTGATCATAATAATTGTAAAACTACTGTTTCTGTTGTTATAACCGAGCCAGGTGCAGCTTTAACAGCTACTATAACATCACAAACAAATATATTATGTTATGGTGATGCTACAGGTTCGGCAACAGTTACAGCTCAGGGCGGTACAACTCCTTATACTTATTTATGGAATAATACAAAAGCAACTGCTACTATCAATAATCTGACAGCCGGTACTTATACAGTTACAGTTAAAGACTTTTATAATAATACTGTTACAGCTACAGCAGTAATAACACAACCTTCTGAAGCCCTCGCAGCTTCTGTTACATCAACAAATAATGTATTATGTAAAGGGGGCAATTCAGGATCAGCAACCGTAACAGCAACTGGCGGTACAGGACCTTATGCTTATCTATGGTCTAATAATGCTACAACTGCTACTGTGAACAATTTAAGTGCAGGTACATATACAGTTACAGTAACCGATAACAATGGGTGTAAAACTACAGCTACTACTGTTATAACAGAACCGGAATTTAATTTATCTGCTTCTATTACAGCAAAATCAGATGTTACATTTTTTGGTGGCAATAATGGTTCGGCAACCGTAACAGCTACAGGCGGAACAACTCCTTACTCATATATATGGAATACTGTACCCGTTCAGACAACTCAAACAGCATCAGGTTTAACTGCCGGAAATTATACAGTTACAGTTACTGATAATAATGGTTGTATTACTAAAGTAATGGTTGCAATTAATCAACCTTCAGACCCATTAACTGCTGTTATTACTTCAAAAACCGATATTCTATGTTTCGGAGGGAATAATGGTTCGGCTAAAGTTATAGCTGCTGGCGGCACAGCTCCTTATACTTATTTATGGAATACCACATCTCCTCAGACAACAGCTACTGTTAACAACCTTCCGGCAGGAATTTATACAGTTACAGTTACTGATTTCTATAATAATGTAATTACAACTTCTGCAAATATTACTCAACCAACATTACTTGAAGCTTCCGTTACCAGCAAGACAGATGTATTATGCTATGGTGAGTCCACAGGAGCGGCAACGGTCTTAGCCAGCGGTGGTACCCCCCCTTATACATATCTATGGAGTAACAATGCAACTACAGCAACTATAAACAATTTAACAGCCGGTACTTATACAGTAACCATAACCGATAAAAACGGTTGTAAAACGACCACATCCACAGTAATAAATCAGCCCTCCGGCATTCTGACAGCCAGTATAACAGCCAAATCAGATGTAACATATTTTGGAGGTAATAATGGCAGCGCAACAGTAAAAGCCTCAGGCGGCACGTCCCCTTATACTTATTTATGGAATACCATACCTGCACAAACTAATGCTACAGCAACAAATTTGACAGCCGGCATCTATACTGTAACCGTAACAGATAATAACGGTTGTACAACAACAGTAAATGTTACTATTAATCAACCATCCGACCCATTAACCTCCACAATAACCTCAAAAGAAGATGTTTTATGCTTTGGAGGTAATAATGGCAGTGCAACAGTAACAGCTAATGGTGGCACTACACCATACACTTATTTATGGAGCAACAATGCTACAACCGCAACAATAAACAATCTGACTGCCGGTACTTATACAGTAACGGTAACGGATTTTTATAATAATATAACAACATCAACAGCAATAATAAGTCAGCCCTCATCAGCATTAAATGCAGCAATTTCCACACAGACCAATGTATTATGCTATGGTGAATCAACAGGAGCAGCTACAGTTATAGCCAGCGGCGGCACTTCACCTTATACATATCTATGGAGTAACAATGCAACCACAGCAACTATAACCAATCTGGCATCAGGTTCATACACCGTAACGGTAAAAGACAAAAACAACTGTACATCAACAGCTACAGTAAACATCACACAACCTAATTCAGCATTAACAACTAATATAAGCAGCAAGACAAATGTACTATGCTATGGCGACTTTACAGGCAGTGCGACAGTATCAGCTTCAGGCGGTACATCTCCATATAGCTATCTATGGAATAGTACCCCTGCCCAGACAACAGCCACAGCTACAGCTTTATCAGCAGGAACTTATTCTGTTACCATAACTGATAATAACGGTTGTATTAAAACAGAAAGCGTAACAATAAGCCAGCCGGCATCAGCTTTAAGTGCCTCTATAAACGACAAGACCGATGTAAAATGTTATGGAGAAGCCACAGGATCAGCTAAGGTAACTGCCAGCGGTGGGACAACAGCTTATGCATATCTCTGGAGTAATAATGCAACAACAGCACAAATAAATAATTTAACAGCCGGCACATATACAGTAACCGTAACTGATAAGAATGGATGTACAATAACAGAAAGTGTAATAATCAGCCAGCCCTCCAATCCTTTACAGGCTTCTATCACCGGTCAGAGTAATGTAACCTGGTATAGCGGCAATAATGGCAGCGCCACAGTAACAGCTTCCGGCGGCACAGCTCCTTATTCATATTTATGGAATACAACACCTGCTCAGACAGGCGGCACAGCAACAAATCTGCCAGCCGGTACTTATACAGTAACCGTAACAGACAAAAACGGATGTACCACAACAGCCACTGTAACGATAACTCAACCGAGCGATCCATTAACAGCAATAATAACCTCTAAGACCGATGTCTTATGTTATGGCGGTAATAATGGCAGTGCAACAGTAACAGTATCCGGCGGCACAGCACCATATACTTACTTGTGGAGTAATAATGCAACTACAGCAACAATAAACAATCTTACAGCAGGGACTTATGTAGTAACCGTAACAGATTTTTATAATAATACAGTTGTAACATCAGCAACAATTAGTCAACCAGCAGCAGAATTATCAGCAAGTCTTTCATCAAAAACAGATGTAGGATGCTTTGGAGAAGCAACAGGGTCAGCAACAGTTACAGCTACAGGCGGTACAGCTCCTTATATTTATTTATGGAATACTTCTCCGGCTCAGGTTGCACCAACAGCCGGTAATCTATTAGCAGGGATATATACAATAACAGTTACAGATAAAAACAATTGTTTAACAACTACAACAGTAACAATAAATCAGCCTTCTTCGTTTCTTGCATCTGAAATTACGGAAAAGCTTGATGTTAAATGCTATGGTGAAGCTACAGGTTCTGCAATTGTTTTAGCCTCAGGTGGCACAGCTCCTTATACTTATCTCTGGAGTAATAATGTAACAACAGCTAAGATTTCAGGGTTATATGCAGGTATTTATTCTGTAACTATAACAGATAAAAATGGGTGTATTACTACTAATTCTGTTATTATTACTCAGCCTTCAGGTGTACTTACAGCTTCTATAACAGAACTGAAGAATGCTACTTGTTTTAGTTGCGGCAATGGTTCTGCTACTGTTACTGCTACAGGCGGCACAGCTCCATACTATTATTCCTGGAATACTTTCCCGCCTCAGAATACAGCTACTGCAACAAAACTCAAAGCAGGAATTTATACAGTAATTATTTCAGATGAAAATTCCTGTGTAACAACATTACAGGTAATAATAACACAGCCTTCTGCTGAACTAACTGCAAGTATAACATCTAAAACTAATGTCGGTTGTTTTGGATCTAATACAGGTTCAGCAACAGTTACAGCCACAGGCGGTACAACACCTTACACATATTTATGGAATACGACACCTCCGCAAACAACAACAACAATAAATAATCTTGCAGCAGGTGTTTATACTGTAACGATTACTGATTATTATGATAATATTGCAACTGCAACTGCAATAATAACTCAGCCATCCGCAGTATTGGCAGCTTCAATTACTTCAAGCAAGAATATTTCCTGTTTTGGCGGTAATGATGGTTCTGCTACTGTAACTTCTACAGGTGGAACTGGTCCTTATTCTTATCTCTGGTCAAATAATTCAACCGATCAGCAAATTAATAATCTTTCAGCAGGGACTTATTTAGTAACAGTAACAGATAATAATAATTGTGTTACATTAGCAAGTATTACACTTACAGAGCCTGCATCAGCATTAAGCGCTTCGATAACCGAACAAAGCAATGTAACCTGGTTTGGCGGCAATAATGGAACAGCAACCGTAACAGCCTCTGGCGGCACAGAACCGTATTCTTATTTATGGAATACAACACCTCCTCAGACAACTGCAAAAGCCTTTAACCTTGAAGCAGGTACTTACACAGTTACAGTAACAGATAAAAACGGTTGTACAACAACAGCAACTGTAACCATAATACAGCCTTCTGACCCGTTAACTGTCCAAATTACTTCTAAAACAGATATAATTTGCTTTGGAAATACTACTGGTTCTGCAACTGTTACAGCTTATGGAGGAACATCTCCTTATACCTATCTTTGGAGCAATGGAAAGACAACAGCAACTGTAAATAATTTATCAGCAGGAACTTATACAGTAACTGTTACTGATTTTTATAATAATACAGTTGTAACTTCAGCAACAATTAGCCAACCAGCAGCTGAATTATCAGCAAGTCTTTCATCAAAAATAGATGCAGGATGCTTTGGAGAAGCAACCGGGTCAGCAACAGTTACAGCTACCGGAGGTACTGCTCCTTATTCTTATAAATGGGATAGTAGTCCTGAACAGACTGGTGCTACAGCGTTTAACCTCGCATCGGGATATTATACAGTAACAGTTAAAGATTATAATAATTGTATTACAACAGTAAATGTTTATATATCGCAGCCTGCAGCTCCCCTTACAGTAATTCCGGGAATGCAGACTAATGTAAATTGTTATGGCGAAGCTACAGGTTCGGCAACTGTTATACCGTCCGGCGGTACTGTTCCTTATACATATCTCTGGTCAGATAATTCAACTAATCAGCAAATAAATAATTTGACAGCAGGTACTTACACTGTAACAGTAGCTGACAAGAATAATTGTAAATCAACAACATCCGTTTTAATAACTCAACCTCCGGCTCCATTATCATCAGCAATAACAGAACAAACAGATGTATTATGTTATGGAGACGCAACAGGTTCGGCTAAGGTAACATCCAGCGGCGGCACCACCCCTTATACATATATATGGAGTAACAGTGCAACCACGGCAATTATAAACAATTTAACAGCCGGTACATATACAGTAACCATAACCGATAAGAATGGATGTACAATAACAGAAAGCGTAATAATCAGCCAGCCATCCAATCCTTTACAAGCTTCTATCACCGGTCAGAGTAATGTAACCTGGTATGGCGGCAATAATGGTAGCGCAACAGTAAAAGCCTCAGGCGGCACGTCCCCTTATACTTATTTATGGAATACCGTACCTGCACAAACTAATGGCACAGCAACAAAGCTTCCAGCAGGTACCTATATGGTAACTGTTACCGATAAAAACGGATGTGCTACAACTGTTGATCTAACTATAACTCAACCGAGTGATCCATTAACAGCTACAATAACTTCAAAAGAAGATGTATTATGCTATGGAGGTAATACCGGTATTGCAACAGTAACAGCCAATGGCGGTACAGCACCTTATACATATCTCTGGAGTAATAATGCTACTACAGAAATAATCAATAACCTTACAGCAGGTACTTATACAATAACCGTAACAGATTTCTATAATAATACAATAACAGCAACAGCAATAATCAGCCAGCCTTCAGCAGCTTTATCAGCCTCACCAGGTTCAGTTGTAAATGTATTATGTTTTGGTGAAGCTACCGGCTCAGCAACAGTAACAGCCAGCGGCGGCACAGCACCTTATACTTATTTATGGAGTAATAATGAAACCGCTTCTAAAATCAACAATCTGACAGCAGGTACTTACACTGTAACAGTTACAGATGCAAATAATTGCACAGTAAATAAACAAATATTCATAACACAACCTGTTTCGGCATTATCAACAAATATAAGTCAAAAGACAAATATAGATTGCTTTGGCAATAGCACAGGCTCAGCAACAGTAGCAGCTTCAGGCGGTACATCTCCTTATACATATTTATGGAATACAACTCCTGAACAAACAACAGCCAAAGCAGGTAATATAGCGGCAGGTAACTATACTGTAACCGTTACAGATAAAAACGGCTGTACTGAAATAGCTTCAGTAACTTTAACACAATCTGCTGCTCCACTTTCGGCTGAAATAAGCTCTCAAACTAATGTTCTTTGCTATGGCGATGCAACAGGTTCTGCAACTGCTACTGCAACAGGCGGAACATCACCGTATAATTATAAATGGAGCAACAATGCGACTACACAGCAAATAAACAACCTGACCGCAGGTACTTATACTGTTACAGTTACTGATAAAAATGGTTGTACCGATATTACTAACGTTGTTATAACCGAACCATCAGGAGCATTAACAGCTTCTATAACATCACAAAGCAATGTAACGTGGTTTGGAGGTAATAATGGTTCTGCAACAGTAACAGCTTCTGGCGGCACAGCACCTTATTCTTATCTCTGGAGCACTACACCGGCTAAGATAACTTCAACTGCTAATAATCTGACTGCCGGTATTTACAAGGTAACTATTACAGATAATAATGGTTGTATTACAACCGCTACAGTTACCATAACTGAGCCTTCGTCAGCATTATCAGCTACAATAACTTCATTAACCAATGTTCTATGCTTTGGAGAAATGACAGGTATAGCAACTGTTACAGCTACAGGAGGAACGGCTCCTTACACATATCTATGGAGTAATAACAAGACAACCACCACAATAACCAATCTTGCAGCAGGTTCTTATACAGTAACAGTAACAGACTTTTATAATAATACTGCTACCGCTACTGCTGTTATTACACAACCTTCTGAAACAGTTGCAGCATCAGTAACTACATCTACCAATATATTGTGTTATGGAGAAATGACAGGAACAGCAACCGTAACAGCAACCGGAGGTACAGGTCCTTACAGTTATCTCTGGAATAATAATGCAACAACTCAATCAATAGTTAATCTTGCAGCAGGTAATTACATTGTTACCGTAACTGATAAAAATAACTGTGAAACAACAGCTAACATAGTATTAACTCAGCCATTGTCGGCTTTAGAAGCTTCTATAACACAGAAGGGCGATGTAACTTATTTTGGTGGAAATAATGGTTCGGCAACTGTTACTGCCTCTGGTGGTACAAATCCGTATATTTATCTCTGGAGCTCAATTCCACCTCAGACATCTGCTAAAGCTTACAATCTTGAAGCTGGTACTTACACAGTAACAGTTACAGATAAAAATGGTTGTACAAAAATAGTAAGCGTTATTATCGGACAGCCTGATTCTCCTTTAACAGTTGAAATAATTAAAAAAACAGATATTCTATGTTATGGCGATAATACAGGCTCTGTAACTATACTGGCATCCGGCGGCACAGCCCCATATACTTACCTCTGGAGCAATTCGGCAAGCACTACTGATATTAATAACTTGTATGCAGGTGTTTACACAGTAACTGTTACGGATAAATTTGATAATACTGTTGTAACATCCGTAACTATTAATCAACCGGCTCAGTTAATCGCTTCTGTTAATTCACAAAATAATGTTTTGTGTTATGATGACAATACAGGTTCGGCAACAGTAACTGTTTCGGGAGGTGTAGGACCTTATTCTTATCTCTGGTCAAACGGCTCGGTTGGTAATCAGATTAATAATCTGGCAGCAGGACAATATACAGTTACAATTACCGATAATAATGGTTGCAAAACAACTGCTTCTACAGTAATTACTCAACCTGTAAGTGCGCTTCAGGCTTCAGTTACAGCATTAAGTAATGTTACTTATTTTGATGGTGATAATGGCTTTGCAACTATAACAGCAACAGGCGGAACATCTCCATATACTTATTTGTGGAATACAACACCTCCACAAACAGCAGGCACAGGAGTTAACCTGAAAGCCGGGACTTACTCAGTTACAGTTACAGATAATAATGGATGCTCAACTACAGTTACAGTTATAATAACGCAGCCATCTGACCCATTAACAGCTCAGATAACATCACAGAATAATGTATTATGTTATGGAGGTAATAACGGAACGGCAACAGTAACAGCTTTTGGAGGTACATCTCCTTATACTTATCTCTGGAGTAATAATTCCACAACTGCTACTATTAACAACTTGTCAGCAGGAACTTATACGGTTACTGTAACAGACTATTATAATAATACCGTAGTTAAAACGGCAGTAATAACACAACCGGCAGCTGCTCTGAGTGCTTCAATTTCGTCAAAAACAGAAATATTATGTTTTGGAGATAATAGTGGCACTGCTACTGTAGAAGCCACAGGCGGCACTGCACCATATAGCTACCTTTGGAATACCGGTAGTACAACCTCTTCAATTAATAATCTTACAGCAGGTTTATATACTGTAACAATAACTGATAAAAATGGTTGTACAACAACGAAAAATGTAACAATAAGCCAGCCTTCATCAGCCCTGTCAGCTATAATAAGCTCAAAACAAGATGTTTTATGCTTTGGAAATGCAACAGGCACAGCCACAGTAACAGCTTCAGGCGGCACAGCTCCTTATACATATCACTGGAGTACGTTACCTCAACAAACAACAGTTACAGCTAATAATTTGGCAGCAGGTAGTTATTCCGTAACAGTTACAGATAAAAATAACTGTGTGGTAATAATTCCTGTAGTTATTTTACAACCTGCAGAAAAACTATCAGCAACTTTCACAGTTCAGAATGTATTATGTTTTGGGGATGCCTCAGGCAGAGTAACAGTTAATCCATCAGGCGGAACAGGACCTTATTCTTATCTATGGAGCAACAATGGGGCAACGCAACAGGTTAGCGGACTGACAGCAGGTATGTATTCAGTAACGATAACAGATAAAAATAACTGTACATTGATTGAAAATATAAAAATAGAACAACCCGGTTGTCCAGTAACAGCTACAATTAATTTTGTTAAAAACGTTACATCTTTTGGAGGTAATGACGGTATAGCAACAGTAAATGTTTGTTGCGGAACGGCTCCTTATACATATCTTTGGAATTCAATGCCAGAACAAACAACAACAACTGCAATAAATCTCAAAGCAGGGACTTATATGATAGCAGTTAGCGATGCCAATGGATGTAAAGATACTGCTTATGTAACCATAACCCAGCCATCAGCCCCACTTGCAGCATCAATAACATCGTTCAGCAATGTATTATGCTTTGGATCAAGCACAGGTTCAGCAACTGTTACTGCTACTGGCGGCACAGCTCCTTATACCTATTTATGGAATAGCAGTCCTGTACAGACAGGAGCCACTGCATATAATTTGCCTGCAGGTACTTATACAGTTACAGTTACCGATTTTTATAATTATACTACTCTTGCTACTGTTGTTATTTCAGAACCTGTTGCTCCCTTGTCTGCTTCTATTGACAATCAAAATAATGTAAGTTGTTTTGGCGATAATGATGCAGCAGCAACTGTTACTGCAAGCGGTGGAACGCCTCCTTATTCTTATATATGGAATACTACCCCCGTTCAGTCCTGGCAAAAGGCTAATAATCTTTCTGCAGGTACTTATGTTGTTACTGTTACTGATAAGAATGGATGTACAACAACAGCAAATACAGTAATAACTCAACCTGCTGAACCCCTGTCTGCTTCTATTACTTCAAAAACTGATGTTGTATGTAACGAAAGTAATGGTACAGCCACTGTTACACCTTATGGCGGCACAGCGCCATACACTTATAAATGGAATAGCGACCCTGTGCAGACGACAGATAAAGCTATTAATTTAAGTGCAGGTAATTATAAAGTAACAATAACCGATGATAATGGTTGTACAGTTATTAATTCTGTAACAATTAATACACTTGAAACGGCACCGAAAATTGTTACACAGCCTCAGTCTGCTTCGGAATGCTCCGGCAGCCCTGCTTCCTTAACAATTGAATCAGCAGGTACAGGATTGTATTACCAGTGGTTTGAAAATAATGTAATGATAACTGACAATGGTTTCTATACAGGCTCAACTTCTCCTACATTAAATATAGATAAGGTTACTTATGATTTGAATAATAATATTTATACCTGTGTAGTAACATATTCCTGCGGTTCATCAATAACATCAGATCCTGCTGTATTAACAGTAAAACAAACACCCGAAATAACATCGGTAACAGATGCAACAAGGGATGGAGCAGGTACTCTTACATTAAACGCAACTGCTAATTTCGGCACTATTAACTGGTTTGAAAATTCTACCGGTGGTAGTTCTCTCGCAACAGGTAATAATTTTACTACTCCCGTTTTAACAGAGTCAAAAACTTATTATGTATCATCTACATCTTTTGGATGCACATCACCGAGAGTACCAGTAAATGCAATAATAGTGAAATTTGACTGTGCAGATAATATCATAGTAAGCAATACTAATGATACAGGCTTCGGTTCTTTACGCAGAGCTATTCTTGAAGCAAATTCCTGTGATAATACCGATACTATTCTTTTTAATATTCCAACCACAGATCCTGGTTATAATCCTGAAACAGGCAAATTTACAATTTGTATTACATCAGGCGACTTACCAGCAATTATGAAAAATCAAATTGTAATAGATGGACGTACTGAAGCACAATTTCTTGGTATTAACGACCTGCCTTTATTAGGAACAGGAGGAACAGTCGGAACAGGTTCAAATGCACTCAACCAAGTTACAGCACCAATGATTCAGGTAATAAATTCATCTGAAGCAATAAAAGGCTTAACTATAGATGCAGATAAGGTTTCAATTTTAGGATTATCTATAAGCGGTTTTGGAGTCAGGACAGATGATTTGAATTTACATGGAAATATTGTAATTAATGAAGGGGCAGAAAATACAAATATTCAGTATAATGTTTTCGGTTTACCATATCAAAATGATTGTTCAATGCGTTCCGGCAGCCACCATATTATAGGAGAATCAGCAGACAGCACATTTATAAAAAATAATTTGTTCTATTATTCAGAAAGAGCTGCAGTGGTAGCTAAAAACTTAGAAGGCTGGTCAGTTATTAATAATGAATTTATTGGTAGTTCTACTGAATCTAATTTATGGGGAGCTGTACTTTTAAATAATTCTGACCATAATCTCATTGAAGAAAATCTTATATATAACAGTGCCGGTATTGGAATTGATATGTTTACAGGCTCTTCTTACAATACAATTAATCAAAATACAATACATCATAATGGATTGGGAGAAGAATACACAGCAGGGGTAAGAGTTTATGGGGACCCGAACAGGATTTCTTTCAATATAGGGCACCTCTAAAAACTATTGTTTGTGAAAAATTTAAGAAAATACCCTTTTGCAAGGGTAAAAAACATTTTGTTACTATTGTATAAAAAAAAACAGTATTTTTTTATTTTTTTATATAATACTG
>JAGODS010000111.1 GCA_017998135.1 Bacteroidales bacterium | reverse complement strand
GGGTTTGATTGTAATTGGGGATAATTATCTTCTACCATCCTAACACCCCTTCGGGGTTTGGTTGTATTTAGAGGGAAAACGGAGTTTTTAGAGATACCCTTAAGAAAAAAAATAAGTTTTATTGATGTGAGAATTTTTCAAGGCTGACAGATGCTTATCTATAATTTTGAATTTTATTATTACATTTTTTATTTCAGAGTAACTCTGAGTAATAATTTTAAAATCCCTGACTTTATGGATAATCGCTAATTATTAAGATGTTAAACAGTATTATATTTAAATTTTCATAAATTTTATAAAAGTAATTCAAATTATTATATTTTTGCAGTATAAATTTTAAATCATATAATATGGGATCAATAGTAAATATAAATGCAAGACAGATATTGGATTCAAGAGGGAATCCGACAATAGAAACCGATGTTTATACAGATAACGGAATTATAGGCAGAGCCGCTATACCTTCAGGTGCATCAACAGGAATTCACGAGGCATGCGAATTAAGAGACGACGATAAAAAGTATTACTTCGGCAAAGGTGTTTTAAAAGCTGTTGAAAATGTTAACAGAACGCTTAATGAGGAGTTAAAAGGGATGTTTGTTAGCGACCAGATAAGTTTGGATAAAAGGATGATAGAGATTGATGGAACGCCCAATAAGACATCTTTGGGAGCTAATGCCATTTTATCTGTATCTATTGCCGCAGCCCGAGCTGCAGCTCAGGAAACAGGACAGTCCTTATACAGGTATTTAGGGGGAGTCAGTGCCAATATAATACCCGTTCCAATGATGAATATTTTAAACGGCGGTTCACATGCCGATAATCGTATAGATTTTCAAGAGTTTATGATAATGCCACTGGGAGCTGCTAATTTCACAGAAGCTTTACGAATGGGAGCCGAAATATTCCATACATTGAAAACTGTGTTGAAATCTAAAGGTTATTCTACTAATGTAGGAGATGAAGGCGGTTTTGCCCCTGATTTAAAAGATAATGAAGAAGCCATAAAATATATATTGCAGGCTATTGAAAAAGCCGGATATAAAGCGGGTGTTGATGTGTATATTGCTTTAGACCCAGCATCTTCAGAGTATTTTATTCCCGAAGAAAATGTATATCATCTTAAAAAGTCTTCAGGTGAAAAGCTGACGCCACAGCAGATGGCAGATTTCTGGAAAAATTGGGTTGAAAACTATCCTATTGTTTCACTCGAAGACGGGATGGCTGAAGACGACTGGGAAGGCTGGAAAATACTAACTGATAATTTAGGTAAGAAAATACAGTTGGTTGGAGACGATTTATTTGTTACTAACGTTGCAAGGTTAAAACAAGGTATTGATAAGAAAATTGCCAATTCTATCCTTATTAAATTAAATCAGATTGGGACAGTTTCCGAGACTATAGATGCAATAAGAATGGCGCATACGAATTCTTATACATCTGTGATAAGTCATCGCTCTGGCGAGACGGAAGATACCACTATAGCAGATTTTGCAGTTGCAATGAGTACAGGACAGATAAAAACCGGCTCTGCCTGTCGTTCCGAAAGAATAGCCAAATATAACCAGTTATTACGTATAGAAGAGTCCTTAGGCGATGCTGCTATTTTCGGGGGAAAGATATTCAGGTATCTAAATGCAGGTTCTAAATCTCTTTAAACCCTCTGTTTAAAGTACCCTCTCTATAATATTTAATCTATAATCAGCCCCGGAAAGAGCTATATATGGTACCGGGCAAAGACCTTTGTATAAATAATCCAATCATATTAAGCCCGGGAAAGGGCGTATCCATAAATATACATTAAATCTATATTTATGAGCATTTAATATGGGATAGTAGGGCAAAATATACTTCCATCCTTCCTTACAAACGAGCCGGAGTGGGTTTGAAAAGATTTAACATTATTTAAGAATTGAATTATGTAAAAAGGATATAAATTTGCACAATTATTTATCCTACTAAAATTATAGGATAAATAGTTTAAATAGTTTAAAATTTATAAATTTATGAATACAAAAGGAAGAATATTTTTAATAGCAATATTACTGATAAGCTTTGTTGCTTCGCAGGCGCAGCAGACTTTTAAGCTTATTCAGGAAAGTAATTCTGTAATAATTAACGGTACGTCGTCAATGCACGATTGGAAAATGAAGGCATCTAAGATGGAGAGTATTATAGAGATAGAGCTAAATAATTCGGAATTGAAAAAGATAAATAAAGCAAACTTTATATGCCATTCCAAATCTATTAAGGGAGATAGCAGGATAATGAACGATAAGACTTCTGATGCGTTGAAAGCTGAGAAGTATCCTGAGATAAAATTTGTGCAGGTTTCTCTTGATAATTTAAAGAATAGTAATGGTTTATTTACGGGAGATATAACAGGGGATTTGAGTCTTGCCGGGAAGACGAAGCGAATTAAAGTGCCTTTTAAGGGAAAGATATTGAATAATAAAACATTAAGCATAGAAACGACAGTAAATGTGGATATGAAAGAATATGGTATAGATCCGCCGACAGCAATGTTTGGAGCTCTCAAGACGGGAAAGGATGTTAAAATAGAGTTCAGGTTGAAATATATAGATAGTGGCGGTTTAGGTTTAAATGAAAAGAAACAATAATTTTTTAACAATTAATTTATATTTTATATGCAAAAGAGTATTTTTATTTTTTTATTAGTTTTTGTTGGTATAACTAATGTAAAAAGTCAGGAAATCAAACCAACAATGGCAGCAAATCAATTTGAGCAGCCGCAATCAGATAGTGTTGAATTTAAGAATGTTAAACTAAGCGTTGGAGGTGATTTTGCGATGCAGTTTCAGGCTTTAGCTCATCATTCAAACCTGATGGGTAAAGATCTGATACCGCTGGGACACAATTTTAATTTGCCGACTGCAAATATGAATCTTAATGGAGATTTGGCGACAGGTATAAAAGTAAATCTTGCTTTGTATTTATCTGCCCGACATCATAATGAAACCTGGGTTAAAGGAGGTTATTTGTTGATTGACCAGTTACCTTTTATCAAATCGGAGGCAGTAAAGAAAGCTATGAATTATTTGACTCTGCGTATAGGGGTTATGGAGCTTGATTATGGAGATGCACATTACAGGCGTTCAGATAATGGTAATGTTATAAATAATGTATTTGTAGGCAATTATGTAATGGATGCTTTTACAACAGCACCCGGTTTAGAGATAATGGGCAGGCATAAAGGCTTTTTATTGATGGGCGGAATAACATCAGGGACTTTAAAGCCGGCTCTGACAGGGTATAATGCTACGGCAAAATCCTATTCTCCTTATTATATAGAGAAACAATTAAATGCTTACTGGAAGGCAGGTTATGATAAGCAGATAACAGAATCTTTCAGGTTAAGAGGGACATTGTCGGGATATCATAGTCCGAATCATTACGGCACGACTATCTATAACGGCGACAGGGCTGGTTCCAGGTATTATCTGGTGATGAACAGCAAGAATAATTCGGCAGATGATATAGATATTACAAAAGGGCATACATCAGGCAATTTTGGACCGGGCTCTGTAGATAAATTAAATGCCTTTATGTTTAATTTAATGATGAAATATAAAGGTATAGAATTATTCGGAACTTATGAAACAGCAACGGGGGAAACAGCTGCTAATGTTCATTATGAATTTATACAGACTGCCATAGAGGGATTATACAGGTTTGGAGGCTCTGAGCAGTTTTATGCCGGAGGCAGGATAAATATGGTAGAGAATAAAGATGATAATCGTGCTGTTAATAGATTACAGATAAATGCCGGCTGGTATATGACGAAAAATATACTTATCAAAGTTGAATATGTTAAACAACAATATGATAAGTTTACTAAGATATATGGGGATAATGCAGGATTTGAAGGCGTAATTGGAGAAGCGACAATATCTTTTTAAAAGTATAAACACAATTGATTAAACCTGCGAGTTGAGAGAAGGCTCGCAGGTTTGTCTGATAAAAGGAAAAGAAAATGAGATTCAGCATATTAATAATAATAGTTTTACTGAACCAGATAATTTATATACCTGGCTTGAGGGAGAAATTATATACTGATAAGAAAGCGGGAAAGATTGTAGTAGCCGATTGTGAGAGTTATGTAAATGTGAAAGTAGGAACTAATGTAAGTGAGATACATTTTAAATTACAAATAGAAGAGGCAGAAAATATCACTAATACAATTATTAATAAAAAAGACTTAGAATTAAAGAATAATTACTATGAAATCAGATTGCCGGTTAAGAAATTTACAACCGGGAATGAAATGATGTATAAAGATTTTATAAATTTGTTAAATGCAGAGCGATACCCGGAAATTATCATTTCGCTGGAAAAAAGTCAAATAAAAAAAATACAAAAAGAGATGAGTGTGGCACCCTTAGAAATAAAGATAAATATTAGCGGTGTTATTAATAATTATTGTATAGTTTGTAATATAAATCATTGTTTAGACGGAATAACTTATATATCAGGAGAAAAACAGATAAGACTGACTGAATATAATATCAAGCCACCAGTTAAATTTTTTGGTTTGGTTAAAGTTAATAATGAAATTAATGTTAATTTTGTAATTCCAATTATTTAAGAAAATATGAAATTGAGTACTAAAACGCGCTATGGTTTGAGGGCGATGATAGAAATAGGACAAAACTTTACAGAAACAGGTGTTCTGCAAAAAGATATATCTGAAAACCAGGAGATATCTAATAAATATCTGGACCATATAATCAAGGGTTTAAAGGTAGCGGGATTGATTACGAATGCTAAGGGCAGAAAAAGCGGATATATATTAGCCAGGAAAGCAAAAGAGATAACGTTATATGATATACACCGGGCATTTGAGCCAGAGTTGTGTCTGATTGATTGCTTGTCTAAAGTAACTCCTTGTAATAGGAAAAAGCATTGCTTAGCCCGAAAATACTGGTCTGAACTTAATAGTATTATTATAGAATATTTTAAGTCTGTTAGTCTTGATAAAATGATTAATTCCGGAGAAAAGATTTGAAAATTAATGTAACTACTCAACAGTGAAATTTTAGAGTTTATATATTGTAAAAACCTTATAAACCTTAGTATAAGGAATGAAAGTAACAAAATCTACCTTATTACCTTATTTATTAACATCTATACAGCAAAATAAGCAAATAAGGTTGATATATAAGGTTTTTAAAGTTTTATACTAAGGTTAAAAAAATAAAAAATAAAATTATGTATGTTTTGAAACCTTTATCATTTTTTATTAATCGGCTGCTAAGTAGTTACAAATTAATAAATTATTACAAATAAATAACATTCAGCCATTAAAGAGTGACATTTGGGGACTTCTAAAAACTAAAGGGCATCTCTAAATACTAATTTTTTAACACAAAGAGCACAAAGGACTACCACTAAGAACACAATAAAATCAAGACTTTGTGAACTTTGATTTATCTTTGTGAACTTTGTGGTTAAATGTTTTATAGAGTTATTAGAGATGTCCAAAAAATTTAACCTCACCCTTACCCTCTCCTAATTTTAGGAGAGGGAAGACTGAGTTTTTAGAGATATCCATAAATGCAATTTTTTTATTTTTGAATAATAAAGTTAAGCTTATTTTTAGTATATTTGCAGTGTTTTTATACTGATATAAATTTATTAATATGAAAAAGCTAAAATCAACAGAGAAAAAAACTGTGCAGCAATTAAAAAAGGAGTTGAAAGCTGCATCGGATAAGGAAGTTGAGAATCTGGAGCAGCGTTTTTCGGCTTTATTTAGCAAAATCACCGGCAGGATCGGTAACAGGATATATAAAAGGATAAATAATAAGACTGTAATAGTGCCTTACTACGGTAAAATTTATAGAGCTTATAGCAAAGGAAATGAGATAATAACTATTATTTATAATATATGGAAGTCTATGAAGTATGCTGAACGAGAACGCTGGTGTGAGTTTGCAAGGCATAACAAATTATATAACTCATATGGAAAAAGCGTTTATGTAGCAGGGCGCGATTTCTTTATTCATTGTAATTATGGACTGTTTTTAGTTGGTTTACCATTTAGAACGGAAGTTCCTGCAACTAATAAAGTTCTTTATATAAGTAAACTAAATTTGAAAATTGAAAAAGAAAAGGACCGGATAAAAGATATAAAATTGTTTTTTTATCCTGAAATAGATGAGAATATAAGGATTTTGTTCAGGAGTTCTCCATTTTTCAGTTTAAAAAAACAAAACAGATTATCCAGAAAGTATTATGATATTAAAGTGCTTGATACTAACTTCAAAAGCGGTGAATCAGTTAAGGAAGCTTTTCTGAAACATATAGATGAAAAGGATTTGCTCAAACAGGGGAAGTTATGTATTAGATTTAAAGTGGTTAATATACAGAGCGGTATGAGCAGATTTGTTGATAGATTGCTGGAGATATGATCAAGCCCTGAAAATTAAAAAATATGCTTTTAAATTGATTTTATAGCAATTGGATTTAGTCAACGGATATTTTTGAATAATTCCGGTTAGCATAGTTGAAAAAATAAAATATATAGTTTATGGCAAAGACTGAATTAAATGGATTTAATATATCCGATATTAGCGGCAAGATAGGCGATTTTATGTTGCTGAAGACCCGGAATAGTTATGTTTTGCAGAGAAAGATGAAGAAAAAAAAGAATAATAGTGAAAATCAGGTTAAATGGAGAGTTTTAAATAAAACTATTAAGTTATTATATAAGCAGGCGGTTGAGCTGTATTTAAAGGAATGGCAGATCTTTGGAAAGAGATTTAAACGAATTAATGTATTAGGAGGTACCTATTTCTTAAATTCTATTACTATATTTGAAATGGTTAATTTGAATTTGTATTCAATAGGGGAGGAGTTGGTGATTAAGCCTCCTGAGTTTAAATTACCAGTAATTATTAATAAGATATCTGTAATTTATGAAGAAGGAGATATAAGATTTTTTTATAATCCCAACTTAGATGAGAGTTCTAAATTGTTAATAAGTGCTAGTCCGCCGATGTCCCTGTTGAATATGAGCAGAGATTTATCAAAGATTAGAATAATAGGATATATTGATAGTAATTTTGAGAGCGGGAGTTCTCTAACTAAGATGTATGAGGATAGTTATGGCAGGATTAATAAAGAGGAATTTAAAATAATTTTTAAAGTTATAAGTAAACACAGAAAATCGGGTATAGCCGCTAACCCTGTTTTTTGTGATTTGATAGTTGAAAAGTGAGAGAGTAATTTGATAATATTAAAAGGAATGATTGGTTGGTTTATTTTGCTATAAATATTTATTCCCTGCGGGAATTTTAAATTTTGAATGTTGAATTTTAAATGTTGAATTAATGGGATTGAGGTGGTTGATGTTTCTATAAATATTTATTCCCTACGGGAAAAGGAATAATTGGTTGGTTAATTTTGCTACAAATATTTATTTCCTATGGGAATTTTAAATTTTGAATGTTGAATTTTAAATGTTGAATTAATGGGATTGAGGTGGTTGATGTTTCTATAAATATTTATTCCCTACGGGAAAAGGAATGATTGATTGGTAAATTTTGCTACAAATATTTATTCCCTACGGGAATTTTAAATTTTGAATGTTGAATTTTAAATGTTGAATTAATGGGATTGAGGTGGTTGATGTTTCTATAAATATTTATTCCCCTACGGGAAAATTTGGAATCGGTTAATTGTTTTTTTTTACAAATATTTATTCCCTGACGGGAAAATTTGAAATCGGTTAATTGTTTTTTTTGTATTTATCTTTTGAAATAGAAATTTAAAAATTTTTGAGATAGAAATAAAAAAAACAGAAAATTTATTAACAATATTTGGAGGGTAGAATATTTTTTTTTAAAATATTTAAAGCTTAAAAAATGTTATGTAAATA
>JAGODS010000110.1 GCA_017998135.1 Bacteroidales bacterium | reverse complement strand
TTTTGATATGATTTGGGAAAATAAAGTTATATTTATCATAAAAAATGAAAATTATTTTAAAGCTACAAAGATAAATTTCATTTTTAAAATTTAACTCTCTTTTTTTTTAACGTTTAGGACGCTATTGGAATTTTTATATTTATTTGTCTTATTCTTTTAACGGCTTCAAAACCATTTAACTCAGGTAATTTAATATCCATCAGGATTAAAGAGATGTCAGATTGTTCTCTAAAAGATTTAACAGCAGCAAAGCCATTTTTTACAAAGACTAATTCGGCTCCAGTAGGAGTTATACATTTATTAATAAACTTGATAACAAAATCTTCATCTTCAACAACAAGTATTTTTTTCCCTTTCCATTTATATGAAGCCATAGAATCTTGTATAATGGCAGGTTGATTTTTAAGTTGGGATTGAGTAACAGGAATGATAGCAGGTAAGTTAAAATAAAAAACCGAACCTTTTTGCCTGATGGATTCAGCGCGTATATTTCCTCCCATCGTTTCCACTAAGTTTTTGGTAATAGCCAAACCTAAGCCGGCGCCACCATATAATTTTATTCTTTTATCTTCAATTTTTCTGAATCTGTCAAAAATTTCGGATAATTTATCCTCCTGAATTCCTATACCGCTGTCTTTTACGTAAAAAGTTATAAATTTATCTTCTTTTGTGTAATTATATCCAAATTCAATAATACCTGTTTCAGTAAATTTGAAAGCATTGGAAAGAAGGTTTGTAAATATCTGCTTAAAGCGGTATAAATCTGTATTTATAAATAGTTCATCTGAATTTTCAGGTGTATTAAGGCAAAGAGATACATTTGTTTTTCCTTTGTTTTTTTTGTCATTATCAAAGAAAATATATATTTCTTTAAGTATTTCATTAATATAACACTTGGTTTTTTTAATAACAAGTTGTCCTGCTTCTATTTTAGATATATCTATAATGTCATCAATCAGGTGTATAAGCTGGTCGCTGCTTTTATTAATGATATCAATATAATCAATTTTTTCTTTATGGTTAATATTATCATCACGTAATAAATTAGAAAAACCTATAATAGCATTCATAGGAGTTCTTATTTCGTGGGACATATTAGCAAGGAAAGCAGATTTAAGTTTATCGGCTTCTTCGGCAGCAGTAGTTTTAATTTTTTCTTTTTCCAATTGTTGCTCTGTTTCTTTTTGCTCGCTAATATCACGGACTATACCCATAATTCTTGTGTCGTCAATAGCTATAAGTCTTGCTTCAAAATATTTGTGACCTGCGGGAACATTAAGGTCATAATTGAAAGTTTGAACTTTTTTTGTTTTAAGACCCAATTCGCATAAATATCTGATTTGTCTTAATTGATAATCTGTAAAACCTACATCAGTTAGATTTTTTCCTATAATTTCTTCAGGTGGAATAGCAAGCAGCGAATTTTCATTAGATTTAAAATCAATATAATTGCCTTCCTTATCAAGCACAAACATTAAATCAGGTATAGCCTGTAAAAGGACACGATTTTTAGTTTCGCTTTCTTTTAGCTGTTTATTAGCAGTTTCTCTTTGTTTTTCTCTGATATTAATAAAGCTAAGCATATTATTCAAAGCATCATAAAGCTCTCCGGTTTCGTCATTGCTTATTTTTTGTATTCTTTTAGAATAATCCGAAACTTTAGATTGTTCTCTTGCAAATTCTGCAAGTTTCAATATGGGTCTTGAAATATATTTCTGAAGCCAGTTAGCTATTATAAATGACAATAATGTTAAGAAAACTAATATGATAGACATAGTAATTATATATTCTTTGATATGTTCTCTGTATTTTTCTGTTGATGCTATCACATAAATATATCCATAATTATTTTGTTGTTTTATTATAGGCAATTTTAAATGCAAATAATATTTTGAATAAACTCTTGAGTTACTACCTTTAAAATTAATGCGGGGAATTGCCTCCTTGCTGTTTGTATGTCTGACAAAAATATGTCCGCTTTTATCATATATTTCTGTTACTAAGATATTATTAAAAATATTTAGTTTGTTCAGAATGTCAGTCGCCTCTTTTGAGTTGTTTAATACTAATGGGGATAAGCAGTATTCGCTTAATACTTTAGTTTGAGCGGTTGTTTCTGCTATTAATTCTTTTTTGTAAGTATAAATATATTCTATAAGGCGAATCGAAAAGCCTATAAAGGTAGTCAGTATAGTTGCACTAACTATTATAAGTATTATTTTATTCTTTATAGAAAGGCTTGGGTTCCAGGGCATATTAAATGCTTAAAAAGGTTGTAAAATTATACAATTTTTATTAATTGGTATATTTATCAAGGTTAAAAATTAATTTTAAGTCTTATAAAAAACAAGTTTGCAAGAAATTTTGTATTTTTAAAATTGTAAAAAGATTGCAGGATTAAACTAAGTTCTGCGTTGTCGTTAAGTGAATATGTGAAATTTGGTATGCAAACTAAAGAATTGTCGTTTGGGCTGTAAATAGCGCTTAACACTGTATTAAATAATGAACTGACAGGATAAGAAGCAGAAGCAAAAAAAGAATAACGTGTTAATGAAAGATTTTTTATGGTAAATTCTTTAAAATAATAATCATTAAAAGATAAAGTGCCTTTGCTAAGTCCTGCGCTGTTGTATAGCATTTCGGTTTGTAAATAAAGAGAGTTTTTAAATATATAATCATAGCCTAAACTAATAAGTATTATAGAATTGTTTATTTGATTAATAATAGTATTTTTTGGTTTAGATAATTTATTATTAATCTTTTCAAGAGGGACAAAGCAAGAAGCCTCAGCTCTGAAACTTCCTTTAAGCAAATCTCCTGACCAACCTACTCCGCCAACAAAATCTTCCTGACTAACTATGCCTGCCAGCATTTGAATATCATAGTTATTTCTGTTGAAGTTGTAAAGCCCGGAATAGGTTAGTTTTTTATTTTTATCCGCTTTGATTGCGGCTTCAATTTTAGATGTTTCATTATTGTGATATTGAATACGCATAGCATCACTGCCGGGTCTTTCTTCATAGTCAAAATCAAGGAAGGAATAAGCATTAAAAATGTCATTTGGATTCCAGACAAAAGTTTGCCCCCAGTTGATTCGCTGTCTGCCTAAAGTGATTTGTATTTTATTTATTGTTAAATCAAGGTTTAACCGATCAAGGGTTGAGTTAAGTATGAAGGATTTTTCAGAATATAGATTTTTATTAAGTTTGAGGAGGTTGTTATCAGTTTTGATAATACTATCGTAAGAAGGGATATAACTTATTAAATCGCCGAAAAGAAGACGGTTACGCATTTGGAGATTAAATAATAAAGAATGGGATATTGACCATTTAAAATTAAGTCTGTTATGAAGCAAGTTATCGTTTATCCATTGGTCTTTAAAATTGGTAAACAAAACTGATTGCATATCCTTGATGTAACCGTTAAGGGAATAGTTTTTCGCTTTGTATATAGTATCCTGTGCCTTAATCTGAATATTAAGATAAATAAATAGTAACATTATGATTTTAAAATAACGCATAAATTATTTTAAGTAAATTTATAAACCTGTTAATTTTTAACCTCACCCTTATCCTCTCTTAAAATCAGTAGAGGGAAAAAGGAATTTTTAGAGATACCCTTAAATATATAGAAAATAGTATTAGGTAGCGACATCATTCATCATTTATCATTTATCATTTATCATTTATCATTCATCATTCATCATTTATCATTCATCATTTATCATTCATCATTCATCATATATCATTCATCATTCATCATTCATCATTCATCATTTATCATTTATCATTCATCATTTATCATTCATCATTTATCATTCATCATTCATCATTCATCATTCATCATTCATCATTTATCATTCATCATTCAACATTCATCATTCAACATTCATCATTCATCATTCTTAATTTTGCCGTCTTCCAGTGTAATAATTCTTCTTGCTTTATTCATTACTCTTTGGTCGTGAGTAGAAAAGATAAAGGTTATATTATTTTCCAGATTGAGTTTAAGCATTATGTCAAGGAGGTTTTCAGCGGATTTGGAATCAAGGTTGGCGGTGGGTTCGTCAGCGAGTACGAATTTAGGTTTAGATGCTAAGGCTCTTGCAACGGCAACACGTTGCTGTTGTCCGCCTGAGAGTTTAGCGGGGCGGCTGTCCATTCTGTCAGCAAGTCCTACGGAATTTAAGACTTCATAAGTTCTTTCGGTTCTTTCTTTTTTCGGCTTATTCTGTAAGTGCATTATAAATTCAACATTTTCAGCAGCAGTAAGTACAGGAATAAGATTATAAGACTGGAAAACAAAACCTATATTATTAAGCCTGAAATCAACCAATTGCCGGGGTTTAAGTTTGCAGATGTCCGTACTGTTAATTATTATTTCTCCTTTCGTAGGTTTATCTAATCCGCCTATCAAATTAAGCAAAGTTGTTTTTCCTGAGCCTGAAGGTCCTACGATAGCCGTAAATTCACCCTCTTTAATATTAAGAGTAAGATTATCTATTGCTATTACTTCTATTTCTGTCTCTTTATAGATTTTTGTAAGTTCTTTTAATTCTATAATATTCATTAAAAAAGGTTTTGTTAATTAATTATTGTCTTATTGCGTTAATAGGATTAAGTTTAAGAGCTTTTCTTGCAGGTACTATTGACGAAATAATACCAGTGATAATAACGAGGATGGTAGTCTGTATAAAATCCGAAAGACTTATTTTTGGGTAGAAGAATGCGTCGAAGCCCCATTGTTCAAATCCTTTGCCGTAGAGCCAGCTTAGGTCTATTCCCGTCCGGGAGGTATAGAGTATGACAAAATAACTTAAAAGCATCCCTAAAATAGTTCCGACTAAACAAAGCATAACAGTTTCGAGCATTAGCATAGAGAAAACACGCCGGTTATTCATTCCTACAGCTTTAAGCATCCCTAATTCTCTTGTCCGCTCAAGTACTACCATCAGCATAGTGTTAATAATACCGAAACAAAGTGCTAAAAGAATAATGATTAAATAAATAGTAATCATAAAATTTGACATCTCCGCCATATAGCCTGCATCGGGTTGAATTTCACGCCAGTCTTCCGTTAGTAAAGAAGGAAATTGTTTTTGGATAATTTTTATTATATCGGCTTCTATAATTTTGTCCTCTGTCAGAATGGCTATTTCGTGGCATTTATCAGATGGAACGCCTGAAAGTTCTAATAAGGTTTTTTTATTTACAAAAACGTTCATAGCATCAAACATTGCATTTTTGGTTTTATAAATACCGCAGACCCTGAATGCAGCCCCGGTGATGTCGCCGTTGGGAGTCTGAAAAGTAAGTATTATCTTATTTCGTAGGTTATAATGAAGCGAATTTGTTTTAAGTTTATGCAAATAATATTGGGATAAAGGTTTATTCCAATGTTTTTTGATTTTATTATCTAAGTCTTTTTCTGAGCGGAATTTGATGTTTTTTAATGAGTCTAATAAATGTTTTTGGGGAAATTTATTATTTAAAAGACTTATTACCGAGTCGTCTATCAGATAATATGTTAATTGAAGTTCTTTGGCGAGTTTTTCACCTAAAACTATTTCATTAGGATTATTTTCAGAAAGATATTTGCCGCCACGCGGAGGAAAACATTTGTAAAGTTCGCTGACTTTTATTTCTTCATTAGGTTGAACGCCGCAAACCATAACCCCTGCTGAATTAGCTGCGGTATTAGCCATACCTTGTATTAATAGCCGGGAACTTATTGCTTTAATACCTTCTATTTTTAAGATGGATGTAATGACAGCCGGGAAATTATCAATATAGCATTTGATGTCGTTGTTATCTTTGAATTTAGGATGGTGTAATTGAATATTAGCGGTTTCTGTGCGGATAGCGGCTTTAATTCTCTGTTCAATCATACCTATCATAGAGGCGGCAGCAAAGACAGCGGCAAAGATGCCGAGTGTGAAAGCCAGTATTACAATACTGCTCCTGAGTTTATTACGCCATATATTTTTCCAGGCTATTATCCAAATCATAATTTAGGTATTTATTAATTTCTTAAAGCTTTTATTTCATTTAATCTTGAGATATTATAAACAGGTATAGCGATAGCGAGCAGAATAATTATAAAAACTATTAAAGAATGGATTGCAAACCAGCTAAGGTCAAAGGCTGCCGGCATAACAGGCTCAAAACCGTAAATCTCATAGACTTCTGCTGTTTTGCCCGTGAACTTAATAGGTTTATAGTGCAGGAATAAAATAACAGGGATGCTTGAGATAAAAGCTGAAATAATGCCTATTAATCCGATAAAAAGCATTTCAAGAATAACTATAAATGTTAAACTTAATTTTTGCATACCGATTGAAACCATCACGCCAAATTCTTTTTTCCGTTCGGAAATCATCATAAGTACAGTGCCTAAGACGCCAAAGCCGACAATAAGATAGAGTATCATTATAAAGATGTAGCCGCTTGCTCTGTCGGAGTCTATTTGCTGGATAAGTTCGGGTGAATTTTCTTTATAAGTTAGGACCTCTGTGTCGGGGAGCTTATCTTTTATCAAGGCTTTAATATCGGTTTTTGTGTCTTCAGCCTTGTCAATATCATTAATATTAAGCAAAATTGAAGTAAGCAGACCGTCAGCCTGAAAGAAGGAGCGAGCAGACTTAATATCCATATAAATAATACGCTTGTCTAAATCAGGATTAGGGAGTTTTATGATTCCAATAACTTTAAAGAGACCTGCTGCTGATGCGCCGTGATAGCCTTGACCAAGTAAAGTTATAGTATCCTGCAATCCTGTTTTAAGATAAGCTGCGAGCTTTTCGGAAATAATAACTTCGTTGGTTTCAGTCTGTGGATTGTTGTCCGTTGGGCGAAGCGTCTTCGCTTCGTCTTCACTTTTCTGAATGTTCTTAAAGTATCGCCCCTTAGTTAATTTATTTTGCGGGTTTGAGAATTTGTTTTCTCTTAGAGGGTCAATGCCGAGTATTATAACTGCCTTAGATTGTTCGCCCGAAATGGCAAGTGCATAAGATTCAAGTCGAGGAATGACGGCTTTTACATTGTTAGTTGTTCCAATTTTATTAATTATGCTTGTATCTTCAATAAAACTGTTGTCAATTGAGCGGTTGTCATAATAATCTTTTTGGTAAATCTGTATATAGCCCGTATAATTATCAAGGAAGGACTTCATCATCTGGTCGTAGGCGCCAATTTGTAAACCTACCATAATCAGAGCGAATAAGAGAGCCGAATAAACCGAAGCTATTGTAATTATAGTTCTTCTTTTATTTCTCCATAGATTACGCCATGCTATTTTGATATATTCTTTCATTTTATATTAATCTTCTATATCCATCGCTTACCGTTGGCTTTAGTCCTAACTATGACAGAAGCGTCCACGCTTCGTATTTATTGTTTATTGTCCTCTTCTTCTATATCCATCGCTTACCGTTGGCTTTAGTCCTAACTATGACAGAAGCGTCCACGCTTCGTATTTATTGTTTATTGTCCTCTTCTTCTATATCCATCGCTTACCGTTGGCTTTAGTCCTAACTATGACAGAAGCGTCCACGCTTCGTCTTTATTGTTCATTGTCCTCCTCTTCTATATCCATCGCTTACCGTTGGCTTTAGTCCTAACTATGACAGAAGCGTCCACGCTTCGTCTTTATTGTTTATTGTCCTCTTCTTCTATATCCATCGCTTACCGTTGGCTTTAGCCTAAACTATCACATCCAGTTAGGTGAAGCGTCCACGCTTCGTCTTTATTGTTCATTGTCCTCCTCTTCTATATCCATCGCTTACCGTTGGCTTTAGCCCAAACTATCACATCCAGTTAGGTTAAGCGTCCACGCTTCGTCTTTATTTTTCATTGTCCTTCTCTTCTATATCCATCGCTTACCGTTGGCTTTAGCCCAAACTATCACATCCAGTTAGGTTAAGCGTCCACGCTTCGTCTTTATTTTTCATTGTCTTTCTCTTCTATATCCATCGCTTACCGTTGGCT
>JAGODS010000109.1 GCA_017998135.1 Bacteroidales bacterium | reverse complement strand
CTTCTGACAATATGTCTATAGTTGTCAGTACGCCTCCTGCTATAACAGCCGACCCATCAACTGATACCAAATGCGAAGGCTTAGAAGCACAATTTAGTATAACTGCTACAGGTTCAGGAACTTTGACTTATCAGTGGCAGGAAAACGGAGTTAATATAACAGGCATGGGAACACAAAGCGTTTATAGTAATTATAATACCGAAACTTTAGATATTTCGGATGTAACAGGTCTTAATAGTAATCAATACAGATGTGTAGTCAGCGGATTATGTCCTGTACCTGCAAGTTCTGAAAATGCTTTACTCACAGTAATTGATTATCCAACAATAACAGGCACTACACCAGGTTCACGTTGCGGAGAAGGTACAGTTAATCTCGTTGCTACAGCTTCAGCTGGAGATATTAAATGGTATGAAGAAGTATCAGGAGGAGATTTATTATATACTGGAAATAATTGGACAACTCCTTCTCTAACCGTATCCAGGACCTATTATGTTGGAGCTGATAATAACGGATGTATCTCAACATCGAGAACATCTATTACAGCTACTATTAATGCTAATACCAATATCACCTATCATCCTTCAGATGCCACAGCAAAATTGGGTGGTTCAACCTCATTTAGCATAACCTCACAAGGAGAAGGTTTATCTTATAAGTGGCAATTATTCAATGGAACCGACTGGGATGATCTTTCTAATGGAGGTTTTAATCCTAATTATGCCGGAGTTACTACTAATCTTTTACAAATAAATCAGCTTACAGAACCAATGAGCGGCAGTCAATACCGTTGTATTGTAAGCAGCCTTTGTTCAGGAGATTTAACCTCTAATCCTGCTATATTAACAGTAACTTTAACAGCTACTTCAGGCTTATGGATAGGCGGCACAGCCGGACCTCCCTCAACCAATCTATACAACTGGGATATAGGCTCAAACTGGGATGATGGTAATGTTCCGAATAGTGCAACACCTGTAACTATATCTGGATCAGCAATATATCAACCTATAATCTATTCAGGCAATACAGGCTCTTGTGCTAATATAACTATATTATCAAGAGCAAGTCTAACAGTTGAAGGCACCTTATCAGCCGGAGGTAACCTGATAATTAAATCCGATGCTACAGGAACCGGCGGATTAACAAATACAAATACAGCCACCATAAATATTGGCGGAACTGCTACAGTAGAGCGCTATATGTCAAATAATGGATATCATTATATATCAACACCAATTAATAATGCTGCATATAGTCAAATAAACGATGATGTTCTTCTTAAAAACCTGACAGGTGGGCATTTCAATCCTGATAATTTACCTACAGCAGCCAAAATGCCAAATATATGGATACTTGACGAAGCTCATACCCACGATATACAATTTGACCAGAATGCGTGGAAAGCACCTAATGGATTAGATGACGTTATAGGCGAGATGCAGGGAGTTGCCCTGGTTGTGCCGACATCAGGAATTACTCTTGATATTGAAGGCAGTGGAGCCAACCTTAATAAAGGTAATAAATTATATACACTCACAAAAACTGCTTTAAGTACAGATACTGATCATAATAATATCAAGATAGACGTATATGGGAAAACCGATGAAAATGGCATAGATTATGGCGATGGACCAGGCAATGGCTGGCATATTGTCGGAAATCCCTACCCTTCACCTGTTGACTGGGATGCTGTAGAAGCAGGTGGAGGTATAGGCGCTAACATTAGTCATACTATAACATTCTTTAAAGCTACTTCACTTTATTTCGGTTCCTATGGATATTATAACCCTACCTTAGGACCTTCAGGCTCCTTCTTCCCTTCAAATTATATACCGTCAATGCAAGCTTTCTACTTGCATAATACAAGAAGTACGCCGGGCAGCAATAACTTATCATTCAGTAATAATTTCAGATCTGTAAGCAACGAAGCCCTTGGTAGTCCTTTCTACAAGAAAAAGTCGGCTAAAACTCCTCCTGTTGATTTAACTCTTTTAAGATTTAATGTTATCAACAAAGAAACAGAAATGGATGGATTTATGGAAGAAACTGTTATAGGTTTTACAAAAGAAGCTAATACAGGCTATGATATTAATTATGATGCACAAAAGCTATTTAATACTGACGAAAATATTCCTAACTTATATTCAAGAATTGATAAAATGAATCTTGCTGTTAATATTTTACCTAAAATAAGTGAAGACCTCGTTATACCTCTTTGTTTTAAAGCACAAAAGCCAGGTAAGTACATCCTTAATTTAGCTACAATACAAAATCTACCAAAGGGAACAAAAGTTTATCTTAATGACATGAAGTTAAATACTGTTCAGGAACTGACAACTGATAAAGAATATAGCTTTACTTACGAATTAACCGACCAGACCTCACGTTTCTATCTTAGCTTTACAATGACTACAAATACTATTAGCGAAATAAGTAGAGAAATGTTCTATACTTATAGTAATAACAAATATTTATATATTAATTTCAATTCTGAAAAAGGCAATACAGGCTTACTTGAAGTCTTTAATGCTGAAGGTCAGAAAATAATTGATGGAGAAACTATTAGTAGCGGAACATTCAAATTTGCAATTGACGAAGCTAAGGGTATTTACATTGTCAGACTGATAACTAATAAGAAAGTTTATACAAACAGGGTATTTATTGAATAGACATAAGAAGATTTAACTTAACTTAACTATTAAATTCAAAACTGCGAGGTTTAAAATCTCGCAGTTTTTTTATTTCAAAATTTTTGTTTCAATAGATTTATCGGTAATCATTTTATAATAATATACCTGATCCTTACTCAAAGGAAGCATATATAAAGCTGTATATTTGCCTTTATTTTGAAACTTATCTACAAGCATTGTAATGATATTATCATTTTTATCAACTATAAATATTTTCACATTAGCATCTTCTTTTACTTCATATTGCAGATGTGAAAATTTATTCAATAAGGAAGAGTTTGATTTAATGAAATTTGATTTAGAATCTGAATTAATTGAATTTTGTTCACTTAATAAGGATTTTGATTTAATAATTTTTGAACTATCAATTATACTATTATTATTAATTGCAATATTCTGACAGTAAAGCTTCTGTCCAAATATCATACAAAATAAAGCTAAATAAATAAAATTTGAATTCATTTCTAAATTATTTATATACAATTTATACGTATATAAACAAGATAGGTTACTTAGTATTTAATTTTCATTATGTTAAAAAGAAAACAATTAGTATGAGAACTAATTTGAAAATTCAATTAGGGCTAAAGCCAACAGTAAAAGATAGATAAAAAGCAATTAATAATGTACTGTGGACTATTTAATCTCCACTTTAATAATATCTCCCGGCTTAATGCCATATAAACCTGCAGCATTCCCTTTATTTATTGCAATCTCAAGAAAACCTGAAGTATTAAAAAAAGCAAGTATCTCTCCTTCTTCAACATCTTTATATGATTTACTAAGTGGTATCATCTCTTCATCAGGTAATACAACATTTAAGTTTTTTCCTTTGATATTTTCTTTAATATAATCCTTATTTATATTGGTTATTACATTTTCATATGTATCAATATAAATAACATTACCTTTAATAATATCATCCTTAACAACAGGATTCAAATGTTTTAAAGTATTTAAAGATTTTTTCACTTTACCTAATTTATGAATATCCTTACTATCATCCAGTATATAAGCTGCTTTAGCAAAAACATCCCTTGCAGGGAAAGAAAAATAATCAGAATCTTGTATAATTTCAATTTCAATAATACATTCAGGTTCTTTGTCCATTATTAAAGACATTGTTCCATTATCAGAACATATAAAATAATGACCGTCATATAGCACTGCAATATGAGGAGTTTTAACAGAAGCTTCGGAATCAACAGCTATTATATGAATAGTTCCTTTTGGAAAATTAACATAAGCATTCCTGATTAAAAAAGCTGTATGGTAATAGTCAAAATGCGGTATATCGTGAGATAAATCTATTATAGTAGCTGTAGGTAGATAAGACAAAATTCTTCCTTTTACGGAACCGACATAATGGTCTTTTAAACCCCAATCGCTTGTTAATGTGATAATGGTCATAAAAATAATTACTTATTTGATTATTAATAATTTTGAAACACTCCATTTCTTATGTGTGCATACCGCCACAAATACTTATAACCTGCCCTGTAACATAAGAAGATAAATCGGAAGCAAGGAAAAGAACTACATTAGCAATATCTTCAGGATAACCGGGACGCTTAAGAGGTATTTTTTCTAACCAACCTTTTTTAACCTCCTCATTAAGGCGTGCAGTCATATCAGTTTCAATAAATCCAGGAGCAATTGCATTAGATCTAACACCACGAGAACCTAACTCTTGAGCTATAGATTTAGTAAAACCAATAATACCTGCTTTAGAAGCAGAATAATTTGATTGTCCTGCATTTCCTTCAATGCCAACAACAGAGCTCAAATTTATTATACTTGAGCTTTTCTGTTTAAGCATAGTTTTAAGAGCAGCCTTAGTAAAATTAAACACTGATTTAAGATTTACTTTTATCACAGCATCCCAGTCGCTGTCTGACATCCTTAATAAAAGGTTATCTTTTGTGATGCCTGCATTATTTACTAAAATATCAATACAGCCAAAATCCTGAATTATCAAATCTATAAGCTCAGATGTCTGTTTAAAATCACTAGCATCACCTGCATAGGACTTACATTTTACATTTTTAGCTTTGATTTCGGTTTCAAGGCTTAAACTGTTATTATCAAAAGCAATATCTGTAAAAGCTATATTAGCTCCATTATCAGCAAGTTTTAATGCTATTGCTCTTCCAATTCCACGGTTAGCACCGGTTATTAATGCATTTTTTCCTTCTAATAGTTTCATATATATAATTTTAATTTGTTGATTTATTCAAAGTCCATTATTCATTTGGTAAACAGGTAGCTGGTATTTTAGATACATTGTCTATTATAAATTATTAAAAGAGCTATTTTCTATATCCATTTAACGAGGTTGAAATCCTGTTTATGCGCCATAAGGGAATTTTTAGGAATAACTCTGAAAGCATAATCAAAAACACCGGAATGAACTGCTTCGGTTTTGCAAACAAACTTAACATTTTTCTGTGTAATTTCGGTAATAGACATTTCTTCAATAAAAAGAATTTTTTCAACTTTTTCCTTTTCTTTCTGACCAAAAATTATTTCAACACTAATGTCATCAGGCGAGAGCTCGTTAAGTTTAAGAACTAATTCAGCAACAAAATATTCTCCTAATTTCAAGGGTTTATTAGTAGAATCTGGCATTGTAAGTGATACTACTTCTATGCTATCCCAACTTCTTAGTATTTTCTTTTTCCAATTAGCAATAGTTTTAACATTTTTATAATTATTTTCCTTTATTTCATTTATCCTTAAATAAAGCTTATTATAAAACTTCTCATAATATTCATTAATCATTCTTGTAGTTGTAAAAACAGGCGCTACCTCAGCAATAGATTTTTTAACTACACTAAGCCATTTATAAGGTATATCATCTTCTCTTTCATAATATGCAGGTACAATTTCATCTTCCAGCAGATTATAAATAAGTTCCGCATCCAGTTCGTTCTGAAATTCATCATTTTCATAAGTACCTTCCTCCTTAATCTGCCAACCCGCCCCAGGATTATAACCTTCAGACCACCAACCGTCCATCACACTAAAATTAACAACTCCATTCATCAGGGCTTTCATCCCGCTCGTACCTGAAGCTTCCTTAAGTCTGGTCGGTGTATTGAGCCATAAATCAACTCCCTCAATCATTTTCCTTGCTATCGTTATGTCATAATTTTCAAGAAAAACAATTTTCCCTTGAAATTTTTCCATTTTAGAAACCTCTATTATCCTTTTAATATAATCCTGTCCTGCTTTGTCAGCGGGGTGCGCTTTACCTGCAAAGATAAACTGAACGGGTCTTTCTTTGTTGTTGACAATTTGATCTAAATGTTCAAGATTATGAAATAAAAGATGAGCTCTTTTATAAGTCGCAAAACGTCTTGCAAAACCAATAGTAAGCGCCTTATCACTCAACCCGTCTATTGTATTAAATATAAGTTTAGGATTTTCATTTCTCTTAGTAAAATCATTATTAATTTTAAGTTTGACAAATTCTATTAAATCTTTTTTAAGAGCTTTTCTTACTTCCCAAAGTTCCTTGTCTGCAACCTGATATATCTTTTTCCAGTGCCTGCCATCGGAACAATCACTTAAAAATTCCTTATCAAATTCCTTTTTATATAATTTTTGCAACTTTTTATTGGTCCAAGTTTGATAATGCACACCATTAGTAACATAATCAATAAAAAGTTCATCAGGATAAAAAGCTTTCCATATCGGATTAAACATCTCTTTAGTAACCTTACAGTGCAAACGGCTGACAGCATTAATTTCCTGTGATAGTTTAGACGCTAGCACACTTAATGAAAATTTCTCTTTAGGGTCATTCTCATTAAACTTTCCAAGATTCATAAAGGTATTCCACTTGATATTCAATCTCTCTGCATAGTGCGGCACATAAGCTCTGAGTAAATCTTCAGGAAAAGCATCGTGCCCGGCTGGTACAGGTGTATGAGTTGTAAAAAGCGAAGAAGATTTAATTATTTCTACAGCTTCATTAAAAGTAAAATGTTCTTCCTGTATAAAGCTTCTAAGTCGCTCAATTGCAGTAAAAGCAGCATGACCTTCATTGCAATGATATAAATCAGGAGTAAAACCTATTTCTTTAAGCAATCTGATACCTCCTACACCAAGCAACACCTCTTGTTTAAACCTATTTTCAAGGTCTCCTCCATAGAGTTGATAAGTAACCTGCCTGTCTGAAGGGAGGTTTTCTTCAAGGTCAGTATCTAAAAGATATAATTTTATTTTACCAACATCTATCTGCCATGCTTTAGCAAACATAGCCCTTCCAGGAAAAGCAAGACTTATTTTAATCCAGTTATTATTCTTATCTCTTACAGGTTTTAAAGGCAATTGACTGAATTTTTGAGATATAAATTCTGAAATCTGGTCGCCTATTAATGAAATAGATTGTTCAAAATAACCTTGCCTGTATAACAAACCAACTGCAACTATGTTTTTATTCTGATCGCTTGCTTCTTTGAGGTAATCACCTGCCAAAACTCCCAAACCGCCTGAATAAATTTTAAGAGATGTATGCAAACCGAACTCCATACTAAAATATGCAATATTTATCTCATTCTTAGGTGCTTTACGGTTCATATACCGTTCAAATTTACTATATACCTTATCAAGATTATTAATAAAATCCTTATTATTTTCAAGGTCTTTGAGTTGTTCCAGCGTTAATTGTTTAAGCAATGCGACAGGATTATTGATTTTATCCCATATTTTTGGGTCTATAGAACTAAACAATTCTTCAGCTTCATAATTCCAACACCACCACAAATTGCTTGCCAGCTCTTCCAGTTTAGCCAAACTCTTTGGAATTTCAGTATAAATATAAACTTTTTTCCAATCAGGTTGAGTTTGCTCCATATGAATAATATCTTCAATATGTTCTTTTTGTCTTTTGTTAATAAAAAGAGGCGAACGGCTTTCAACCTTATACAAAGCAAATGAATATGCATCTTTATAATAAATAATAAGATTTTCCCAAAGAGCTGTCCTTGATATATAATAAGCTTTTTTACGGCAATGCTTTATCTCTTCCTGCGTTTTATTGGTAAACATCTCTATAAAGGTAGAAATATCCTTAATAACCTTTTCATTTCCATTATCATCACGTTCAATAATAATAACTCCATTCTTTATATCTCCATATTTCTGACGTATCCATAAACCGAAACCTGCAAGAGAGGTAGTAATTGTAGGAATATGAAAAGCCAAACTTTCAAGAGGTGTATATCCCCAAGGTTCATAATAGGATGGAAAAACGCTTAAATCAAAGCCTATCAGTAACTCGTAATAATTCAAATTAA